>JAGRNP010000026.1 GCA_020440705.1 bacterium
TGGGGATCGGCGATGGCCGGACCGAAGCGGCGCTCGAGCAGGTTGCGCACCACGAGCGACAGGGGCAGCGTCGGCAGCAGCGCGACGATGAGGAAGGACACGGCCAGGCGCGTGCTGATGCGATTCACGGGCGCACCTCCCCGCCGCGGAACCAGGCCGAGGCCAGGGCGTGTCCGGCCCGGTCGTCGCCGCCGCCCTTGTAGAAGATGCGGATCAGGCGGCCCAGGCTCACCGAGGCCTCCTGCTGGTCCTGGCCCTCGCGGCGCGGTCGGCCGTCGCCCACGATGACGTCCTCGACGCGCTGCTGTTCGTCCGGCGCGACCGCGTGCACCACCATGTCGACCTGCACGCGGTAGCGCCCGTCGGGCGCCAGCAGCGCGGCCGGCGCCACCACCAGGCCACCCAGCTCGGCGAGGTAGGCCTTCAGGTCGGACAGCTCGGTGAAGCGGCGCTCGCGCCCGTCGGCGCGCACGGAGAACACCTCGTCCCACAGGTCGAAGGCCATGCGCAGGGAGACGGTGCGTCCGGCCAGCAGCCGCTCGCCCTCGTCGACGAGGGCCAGATTGAGCTCGACCGACGCCTCGAGACCCGACTGCATGGACTGGAGCTGCTTCGCGCCGGGCAGGCCGGCCGTGTGCAGGCGGCACTGGAGCTGCTCGTCGCCCAGCACGGGCTCGACGTCGACGAGGCGGGCCTCGGCGCGAGCCAGGGTCGGCCACACGGCGAGCAGCGCCAGGACGGCCACGAGGCGGATGCCGCACGCGCGCCGCATCAGAACGACCACCCGATGGAGGCGTTGACCTGGAAGCGCATGTCCAGGGGGCGCTCGGTGAGCGGAAAGCCGACGTCGACGCCGACCCAGTCGAGCCACCACACGCGGGCGCGCACGCCGTAGCCCGCGGCCGCGGCGACGCCGGTGTAGGGGTCGGGGGCGTCGGACGCCCCGCCGGCGCCCGCGTCGAGGAAGACGATCCCGGCCAGGCGGGCGCCCCGCGCGTCGCGCAGGATCGTCGTGCGGTACTCGAGGCTGCCCGCGGCGAGCCAGGTGTCGCCGCCGGGTGCGCTGAGGGCGTGGGTCGGGAACCCGCGCACCGTGTACATGCCGCCGAGATAGAGCCGGTCGTAGAACGCCGCCGGACGCCCCACCCACGCGCCGCGCAGCCGCGTGGCCAGCACGCCGCCGGGCACCTCGCGGAACAGGCGCAGGTCGGCCTGCAGACCCACGTGCGAACGCGAACCCTGCACCACCGTGTGGGCCTTGACGCGACCCCAGGCGCCGGACACGGGCGTGCCCGCGCGCTTCCGCTCGGCGCGCGTGTCGTGCTGCCAGTCGAGGTGCACGATGGCGCGCCGGTCGCGGCCGGTCGCCCCGCCGATGGCCGGCGGCAGGGCGGCGCCGGAGACCTCCTGGTCGATGGTGACGGCGCCGTCGGCCGAGTTGGTGTACGCCGTGGCGTGATCGGCGACGTCGAGACCCTCGAGGGACAGGCCGGCCTCGAGGAGGTCGTCACCGCCCAGGCGCCAGCCGTGGACGCCGGCCCAGCCGAAGGAGGTGACGGTGTGGCGGTACTCGACGCCGTCGGCGAACCAGGGCCGTTCGGTCCCCATGAGCGACAGCCGGGTGCCCCAGTAGCGGCGCCCGTCGGCCGTGCGCGGCTGGGCGTAGCTCATGAGCAGGCCCGTGGTGCGGAAGCCCACGCGCCACTGGATGTCCGACCGTCCCCCGCGCCCGAAGGGGTTGTCGTAGGTGAGCATGGCCGGCGAGAGGTACCAGCCGTCGAGGTTCGTGTTGCCGGCGGCCCAGCGGAAGTCGACGTCGTGCTCGACCACTTCGAGCACCAGCACGAGCTGGCCGCGCTGGGCCCCGGGCCGGGTGTAGAAGTCGACCGAGCGGAACACGCCGCCCTCGCGCAGGGCCGCGACGCCGTCGACGAGGCTCTGCTGGTCGATGGGCTGCCCGGGCCGCAGCGGCAGGTAACGGTACACCGTGGCCAGGGGCGTGCGCGTGGCCCCCTCGAGCTGGATGTCCGACAGCATGAGCACGCGCGCCGGGGCGGGAACGGCGTCGGTCTGGGCGAGAAGGGGTGCGACCGGTCCCGCGCCCCAGGCCAGCAGGGTCAGCACCAGCAGCGGCAGGATCCGCCGGAAACGGACGCACCGGAGAGGATGGTGTCCTCTCCGGTCCGCCCGCTCGCGGGTGCTGTTCCTGCCGTGGTCGTGGTGCCGGATGTCCCGCTGCCTTTCCATCGCTTCCGTCCGTTGCCTCTGCGGTCGGCGACCTCATCTTGCCCCAAGGGGATCGGCCGCACAATGGCCGAGGTCCGGATCCTACGGATACCAGGTGAATTGGATGCTCGCCCCGTTGCCCGCGACGCTGTCGTCCTCGAAGCCCGTGACGCCGCTGGCGCTGATGCCCAGGCTCTCGGCGCACAGACCGAGGGCGGTGTGCTCGCCCAGGCGCCAGTCGTAGCCCACGGCGAAGATCCAGGCCAGGCGATCGGTGATCTCGACGGGCGCGTCCATGTCCTGCGCCTGGAATCGGCCGCCGCCGGCGCCGAGGCCGCCGCGCACGTAGAAGCCGCCGGCCCGCGGGCGCCAGGTCAGCGAAACGACGCCGACGCCGATGCCCGTCTCCTCGCCGCCCTCTTCGCGACCGATGCCGCGGGCCTCGAGGGCCAGGGCGAAGTGCGGGCTGACGGCGTAGCCGAGGCGCAGGCCGCCGAGCCCGGCGAACTCGGGATCCTCGCTGATGGTGCGGTCGCCGTCCCGGTAGTGGATGGAGGTGCCGCCGGCGCCGACGTCCAGGCCGAGGAAGAAGCCGGTCGGGAATTCGGCCGCGACGGAAGGGCCGGCCACCGCCAGCAGGGCCAGGACGAGGGCCGCCGCAGCGGCGTTGGAGCGACGGGGGGCGTTCAGGTTTCTCATGGTTCGTTCTCCCGGTCAGGGTGGTCGTTCAGGTGACTCGGGAGACATAGGGCACGGAACGTACCAGCGGCGGAAACGCGTCCGGGGAACGTCGGTCACGATGTAAACAATTATGAAAAAACACTTTACCGGGTTTCCGGCGGCCGCTGGAGTGCAGGAATCCAGTGTGAGGATTCGCCACACCCCTGGGGGCCCTGTGCCGATCCGCGACAGTCGCGCGCCACACCCGGCGCCCCGCCCGGTTCCCGGCCCGAACCCCGCCGGGCCGGGAATTCCGACGTCCGGTGTCCTCTCTCAACCCGATCCCTTTGCGGCCGATAACCCGACGGTACGCGCCGGATCGCGCCGCTCGGGCCCGAACGCCCTGGAGCGGCAGCCGCCGGCAACGAGAAACGGGAGCCCATGCGCAGAACCCTCCACCTGACCCGGGGCCTGGCCGCCGCCGCGCTCCTCGCCGCCGCTCTCGCGGGCTGCGGCAAGGAGGCCGCCGCGCCGCCGCCCGCCCTGTTCGCGTCCGCCCCCGACGGCGACCTGCCCACGCTCGGCGCCACCTTCGGCGCGACGCTGTGCGATCTCGACGGCGACGGCGACCTCGACCTGCTGACCGCCGACCCGGCGCGCCAGGTCACCGGCTACCGCAACGACGGCGATCTCGTCTTCACGAAGGTGCGGGACCGCGCGGCGATCTCCCTGCGCCGGACGGTCGCCCACGGGCTGGCCGCCTGCGACTACGACGGGGACGGCGACAGCGACGTCTTCGTCGGGGCCGGCACCGAGGAGGGGCTGCAGTACGGGCGCAACCACCTCTGGCGGCGCGTCAGCGACGACGAGTGGCAGGACGTCGGCTCCGGCGACGCGGCCTTCGCCGACCCCATCGGGCGCGCCGACGGCGGCCTGTGGGCCGACTTCGACGGCGACCCCGACCTCGAGCTGCTCGTCTTCAACTTCGAGAGCCCCGTCTTCATCGCCGACCGCTCCCGCAACGGCTGGCGCGACATCTCCGATCGGCTGCCGTGGCCGGCGCCGGTGGCCATGGATCCGTCCGGGCCGCCGCCGGCCCCGCGCGTGCGGGCCCGCTCGAGCTGGATCCACACCGCGGCGGTCGTCGACCTGGACGGCGACGGACGCCAGGACCTGGTCGCCATCGGCCGGCCGGGCTGGTCCGGCCTGCTCCTGCGCGGCGACGACGGCCGCTTCACCGACCGCACCACCGCCGCCGGCCTGCGCCACGCCCTGTGGCCGCGCACGCCGCGGCACGTCGCCGTCGGCGACCTGGACGAGGACGGGCGCCCCGACCTGGTCTTCAGCTACCTGACCGCGGACGAGTTCACGCGCAGCTACTATCCGGTCGAGGTCTGGCTGAACCACTCGCAGCCCGGCGCCCCGCACTTCGAGATGCAGCGGGTCATCGAGCGCGACGTCGAGCAGGACCGTCCGCTGCGCCACGCCTATCGACCCGAGAGCACCGTGCTGGCCGACCTGGACAACGACGGTCACCTCGACCTGTACGTGGTGCAGCCGCTGCAGGAGGATCTCGTGCACCCGAATCGCCTCTACCGCGGTCGCGGCGACGGCACCTTCACCGACGCGACCGACGACTGGGGCGGCGCCGGCCCGCGCGACTCGGCCCCCGAGTCGGCCTGGGCCGCCGATCTCGACGGCGACGGCGACCTCGACCTGGTCACGCTCAACGGCGGCGAGCCCGGCACCGCCGGCGGCGCCGCGCGGGGGCTGGCCGTGTACCGCAACCTCGGCACCGGCGGCCTCGGTCCCCAGGGCACCGCCTCCGAACCCGCCGACAGCCTCACGGTGGCGGCCATCGCCGACACCGCCGGCTACAAGGGCATCTCGATCACCCTCGTCGCCGCGTCGGGCCCCGCCCACGGCATCGGCGCCCGCGCCACGCTCGTGGCCGGCAAGTGGCGCCAGACGCGCTGGCAGCACGGGGTCGTCTCCGGCGCCGGCACCTCGGTGCTGCCGCTCCACTTCGGCGTCGGCCGCACACCGGGTCCATACACTCTCGAGATCACCTGGGCCGACGGCTCCCGCCAGACGGTCTCGATCCTCTCGCCCGGGGGCGCCTACGTCGTCCGGCAGGATCAGGACCGCGTCGCGGCCGCCCGCCGGGACCACGAAGGAGGAAGCTCATGAGGGGCGTGATCCTGGCGGCCTGCCTCTGGGCCGGACTGGCGGCGACCACCACGGCGACGGCCCGCACGATCCACGTGCGGCCGGACGGGCACGGCGACTCGCCCGATCTCCAGGAGGCCATCCTGGACGCCAAGAAGGGCGACGTGATCCAGCTCGCCCCGGGCGTCTACCGCGGCAAGGGCTATACGAACGTCGACCTCTACGGCATGGCCGTGACCGTGCGGGGCGACCCTGAGCGACCCGGTTCCCGCGTCATCGACTGCGGCGGCGAGGCCGCCGGCGGACCGGGACCGGTCCGGGCCCTGCTGTTCCAGCAGGCCGAGGGCCGCGCGACGGTCGTCGAGGGCATCACCTTCCGGCGCGGCTGGGTGGCGGGCGACGACGTGTCCAGCGCCTCGGGCGGGCTCGTGCTCTGCCAGGGCGCCTCGCCCACCTTCCGCGACTGCGTCTTCGAGGACGGCCGCGCCTACGCCGGCGGCGCCGTGGGGCTCGAGCGCAGCAGCGCCGACTTCGAGCGCTGCACCTTCACCGGCCACTCGGCCGAGATCGGCGGCGCGGTGATCGTCGCGGCCGGCAAGCCCGTGCTGCGCGACTGCACCTTCATCGGCAACACCGCCGCCCGCGGCGGCGCGGTCTACGGTCTGCTCACCGAGATGGTGATCGTCAATTGCCGGCTCGAGGCCAACCACGCCGGCATGGGCGGGGCCATCGGCTGCGAGGAACGCTCGCTGCTCGTGCTCGACCGCTCGGTCGTCGTCAACAACTTCGCCTCGTACGGCGGCGGCGTGGAGATCGCCGGCTCCGAACTCGAGATGACCCACTGCACCATCGCCGCCAACACCGCCGGCAGCGGCGGCGGTCTGCTGCTGCGCGGCGGGGCCCACGCCAAGGTCGAGCACTCGATCCTCGCCCTCAGCCCCAAGGGCCAGGGCATCGGCGGCGTGCTCGAGGGCGAGCTGCAGGTGTCGTGCTCCCTGATCTGGGGCAACACCGACGGCGACTGGGTGGCCACGGCCGCCGAACTGGCCGACCGCAACGGCAACCTGACGCTGGATCCGGGCTTCGTGGATCCCGCCGGGGGCGACTGGCGCCTCCGCCAGGACTCGCCGGGGCGGCTGCAGGGGTGCGAGGTGCTCGGGGCGTTGCCCTGATTCCCCTGTCCCGGCCTCCCGTCATCTCGCCGCGGACCTGACCCGCCGCTTCCCCAAGCCGTCCTGTCCAGTCGCCCGGATTCTGGCTATGCTTGCCGCACACCTGAACAAGGGCCGACCCGACCATGTTGCAGATCGGACAAATGAACCGCCTGGTGGTGACCGGGAAGAACGCCGCCGGCCTGACCCTGGCCAGCGGGGACGACCGCTGGGGCGAGATTCCGCTGCCCCGCAGCGTGGCGCCGCCGGATTGCCCGGTCGGCGGCAAGCTCGACGTCTTCGTCTACTTCGCCGCCGAAGACGCCCTCGTCGCCACCACCCAGCGCCCCCACGTGATGGTCGGCCAGTTCAACCTGCTGCGGGTCTCGGCGGTGGAGAAGTTCGGCGCCTTCATGGACTGGGGCCTGCCCAAGGACCTGTTCGTGCCCTTCGGTGAGCAGAAGATGCGGCTGAAGGAAGGCCGTTCCTACATCGTCCGGGCCTTTCTCGACGACGACACCGGCCGGATCGTCGGCTCGACCCGCATCAACAAGTTCCTGAACACGACACCGGCCGCCTACGACGTCGGCCAGATGGTGGAACTCATCATCGCGCGCAAGACGGAGTTGGGATTCACCGCCATCATCAACGACGCCCACTGGGGATTCCTCTTCCACAACGAGATCTTCAAGCCCGTGCGCGTGGGCCTCAAGATCCGGGGCTACATCAAACAGATCCGGGACGACGGGAAGATCGACCTGTCGCTGACGGCCGCCGGCTACGGGAAGGTGGACGGCATCGCCGAGACGATCCTGAACCAACTGGACCGCAGCGGCGGGTTCCTGCCGCTGACCGCGAAGACCTCGCCGGAGGAACTGTCGCACCGCTTCGGCGTGAGCAAGAAGAACTACAAGAAGGCGCTGGGGGCCCTGTACAAGCAGCGCCTGGTCGCCATCGAACCGGACGGCATCAGGCTGCTGCCGCGCCGGCCGGCCGAAGGGACACCCGATGACGAACAATGACGTGCTGGGGCGCCTGCGCTTCATCCTCGACTACGACAACGCCGCGATGGTGGCCGTGTTCGCGGCTGCCGACCATGCGGTCGACGAGGACCAGGTCGAGAGCTGGCTGTTCGACGAGGAGCACCCGCTCTTCACGCCGCTCTTCGACCGGGAACTGGCGACGTTCCTCAACGGCCTGATCGCCCACCGGCGGGGCCGACGGGACGGGCCGCAGCCGGTGCCCGAGGACCGGCTGACCAACAACCTCATCGCCACCAAGCTGCGGATCGCCCTGAACCTGCAGGGCGAGGACCTGATCCGCATCCTGAACCTGGCGGGCGTCACGCTCAGCAACCACGAGTTGAGCGCATTCTTCCGCAAGCCGGGGCACAAGCATTTCCGCGCGATGAACGACCAGGTCATGAAGAAGCTGCTGCAGGGATTGCAGATGGAGTACCGGCCGCAGTGATGCGGCCGGAAGGGGGTGGGTGGTCGAGGTCGAGCCGCCCAGCGCCTACCCCGCCTCCTCGACTCCATCCGAATGGTCCAACCGCGCGACGATCCGGCTCCGTTCCTCCGGGTCGAAATCCCGTCCGTAGATGCGAAGGAACAGACGCGCCCGCAGCGAATGCCCGTCCCCATCACCGTCGGACGTCAAGCCCGCGACGGCGAGCGCGCGGGCCGTGGCGAACATGCGGCAGCCGGCGGCCAGCCGTTCGGCAGGCGGGCGGTCCATGAGCATCTCGCGGTACAGGTCCCGCACCGCCGGGGTCGTGTCGCGCGTCATGGCATGAGCTCCTTCAAGCGGTCCAGGGCGCCCAGGCGCTGCGCCCAATGCTCAATATAGTCCATATCCGGGTCCCGCAGCGAATCCAGCAGCAGGGTCAGGTCAGCGCGCTGCTGCGCGGACTCCCCATCGATCCACCACAACAACTTGGACAGGAGAAGGTCTTCGGGAGCGACGACCGGAACCCGACGGCCGCCGAGATCCACGAACCGGCGCCGCGCGAACTCGGTGCGCCGGTACTCCTCGGATCGGCGGACGACGAAGTCCGCCTTGTTGACCCCTTCGAGGTGGATGATGTTGAACATCCCACCGGTGGCCAACGCCTCGCGGACGGCGTCCTCGCTGATGTAGCAGACGTCCTGGAACAGGTCCACCAGGTCGGCGGGCGTGCGCCCCTCGCACTCGACGACGAGATCGATGTCCCTGGTCATGCGGGGCTCGGCGTAGACGGCCATGGCCAGCGAGCCGGTCAGCATGTAGGCGATGCCGGCGCCGTCCAGCCGTTCGGCGATGAGCTGCAGGAAGTCGAGCTGGTCTTGCACGGGGGATGCTCCTCGGGCGGGGATTGCGTGTCCCGTGATCGTATCACCGGGATTCGGGGTTGGTCAACGCGCCCGGCATCCGGAGGCCGCGCGGATCCGGCCGCGACAGAGGAAAGTCCACAGAGAGTCGGTGCTATATGGCGACCAATTGAAAGGTTGTCGCTCGACAATTGCAAATTTCCACCCGCGGAAGACTCGGCCCGCTCCAGGCAATGTATTGTTGGACATTAGATTAAACGAAGAGACCGCCCCGAAAGGCGGCCTCTCCAACATGAGGACGTGGAGCGTCTCTCCTTACGCCTCGATCTCGTTATAAACCGTATCCCTCAGCACCGGCGTCAGCCCCGCCTCCCGGATGAACATCCGGATATCCTCCACCGTCATCCCCTTGCCCGCCTTGCCCCCCGCCGCGAACGTAACGCGCTCGTCGATCACCGTGCCGTCGAGGTCGTTGGCCCCGAACCGCAGCGCCACCTGGGCGATTTCCCGGCCGAGCATCACCCAGTAGGCCTTGATGTGCGGCACGTTGTCCAGCAGCAGCCGCGACAGGGCCACCACCTTCAGCTTGGTGAACATGTCCGGCCCCGGCAGGTGCGCGAACTTGGTGCCCTCGGGGTGGAACGCCAGCGGGATGAAGCACTGGAAGCCGCCCGAGACATCCTGCTGCGCGCGCAGCTTCAGCAGGTGGTCGACCCAGTGCTCGGGCTGCTCCACGTGGCCGAAGAGCATCGTGCAGTTCGACTTCAGGCCGGCCGCATGGACCATGCCGGCCACCTCGAGCCAGCGCTTGGCGCTCATCTTCTTCGAGGCGATCTGGTCGTGGATATCGGGGTGGAAGATCTCGGCGCCACCGCCGGGACAGCTGTCCATGCCGGCCTCGCGCAGGATGGCGATGGTCTCGGGCACCGGCTTCTTCGCCAGCTTGGCCAGGAAGTCGATCTCGACCATGGTGAAGGCCTTCAGGTGCACCGTCGGGAACGCCGCCTTCAGCGCCTGGAGGATCTCGAGGTAGACGTCGAACTTCCAGCGCGGGTGCAGGCCGCCCACGATGTGGAACTCGCTCACGTCGGGCGACCAGTCGCGGCGGGCCATCTCGACGCACTCCGCGGGCGAGTACGACCAGGTGCCCTCGGCGTTGGGGTCGTCGGCGTAGGCGCACAGTTCGCAGCCCACGTAGCAGACGTTGGTCGGGTTCAGGTGCCGGTTGATGTTGTAGAAGACCCGGTCGCCGTGCAGACGCGTGCGCACGTGGTGGGCGAGCAGGCCGAGGGCCGGCAGGTCGTGGCTGGCGGCCAGGAGCAGGCCGTCGCTCTCGTCGAGGCGTTCGCCGGCCATGACCTTGTCGGCCACGTGGGCGAGGGGATGATCGCTGGGCAGCATGGGCGTGCATCCTTCGCGGAATATCGATAATCCGGCCTCAGGACCGGTTCGTGGGCTCGGGGGAAATCTAAGCGGATCGGGCCGATTCGCCAAGGCGGCGGCCGGGAAGCACACGGGAGGCCGGCGACGGGATCGCCGGCGCGGCCCGGGCCGCACCGGCGATTCCCACAGCCGCTACTTGACGAGCGCGACACGCCCCACGGTCACGTCGGCGCCCATGCGCGCCTCGGTGAAGTAGACGCCGCTGGACACGGCGCGACCGCCGGCGTCGGTGCCGTCCCAGACGACGCTGCCGTCGGCCGCGACGTCGTCGTCGAACAGCGATCGCACGAGGCGCCCCCGCACGTCGTAGACCCGGATCAGCAGACGCCCCGGGCGGGCGACCGTGTAGTGGATCCGGGTCGACGGGTTGAACGGGTTCGGGGCGGCCCGCAGCGAGAGCGCCTGCAGCGCCGGTACGCCCGACGGCGCGCCGGTCGTGTCCTCGCCGAAGTGGTCGAGGATGTCGCGGATCAGCAGGGTGCGCGCGTCGGTCGGGTCGCTCTTGGCCTGGGCGGCCGTGTGGGCCTGCCCGGGATCGAAGGGCAGGCTCAGGATCCGATCGTCGCCCGGCGTGGCCAGCAGGCCCGCCGCGTAGGGATAGGCCCCGGCCGCGCCGCCGGGGGTCAGGAACTCCGCCAGCGGCAGGCTGCCGCCCTGGGGCTGGAGCGCGTCGAAGCGGCTGAGCTCGCCGCAGGCGCCGCCGAAGAGCGGGAACTCCGGCGTCCGCGTCAGCACGGGATTGCCGGCCAGGGCCGCCACCCGCGGATTGGACTGGTTCCCGATCAGCGGCCGCACGTCCTCCGCCGCGACGAGCACCCCGGCCACGCCCTCGATGAAGCCCACCGCCGCCGCATCGCCGGCCCGTTTCAACGCGAGATCCGAGGCGTACCCTTCCCCGCTCAGGAGCAGGTTGCGCGCGCCGCCGGCCAGCCAGGCCTGCAGCGCCGCGACGTCGTCGCCCGGATCGTCGGGGAAGAACTGCGCCGTCCCCAGCGTCTGGTCCTCCTGGGCGCCCGAGGTGTAGAGGATCGTGCGGTAGGCGGCGAGGCACGCGCCGGACGTGCGTCCGCCCAGACCGTTGCCGGCGGCCGCCTCCGGACCCTGCGTCCGGTAGAGATCGAAGTCCACGCCGGGCTCGAGGCCGAGGCTCGCGAACGACTGCAGCCAGCGGCCCAGCACGTCGGTGTCGCCGCTGTCGTCCCACAGCAGGATCGGCGGGATCGTGTAGCCGCCCAGGCTGTCCGGCCGGATCGTCGGCAGGGCGCGCAGGGTGAACTGCGGGGCGTAGGAGTTCGGCGAGCTGAAATCGCCGAAACGCGAGAGGTCGGTCGGCAGGGTGCCGTCGTAGACCTCGGTGCCCACCTGCTCCGAGGCCGAGATGTAGTAGTGCATCACGTCGCCCGGGAAGAGCAGCCCCGTGTCGGGCAGCACGAAGCGGAAGCTCTCGCAGTCCCAGCAGTCGGTGCCGCGCCAGGCGATCACGCCCGAGGTCTGGCCGCTGAGGGGGTGTGCGCGGTACGGGTCGAAGAGCGGGTTGGGCTCGATCAGGTAGTGCAGGACGGGCGGCGCCACCAGGCTGCCGGCCGGATCGAGGTTGCCCACCTCGATGTTGACCGAGTCGCCGGGCGTGACGCTGGTGAAGGTCGAGGACCAGTAGCCGGCGTTGGCGCCGGAATCGAACCCGACATGCAGCGAGCCGAGGTCGCCGAGGTCGAGGACGTCGCGCGCGGGGAACGCGTCCTGGGCCAGGTCCTCCGGGTAGGCGTACATGGAGGGACCCCGGGTCGGGTAGGCGCGCAGGGCGACGTTGTCGAACCAGGGCGCCGGCGACGCGTCGTCGCCCTCCCAGCCGAAGATCCATCCGATCTCGACGACGCCGAACCGCACCTGCACCGAGTCGCAACCGTCCGGGATGAACCGGGCCACGTCGAAGGCGTGGCGCCGGTAATCCGGGCCGCCGCCGTAGTAGAAGTTGTCGCTGCGCCAGGCCGCGTCGGCCAGGGCCTCGGCCGGGCCGGCCGAGCCGTCGGTGTCGGCGGCCCGCACCGACCAGGTGTAAAGGATGCCGGGGGAACCGGGTCCCGTGTCGAGGTGGGAATAGACGTCGAATTCGAGGAGCCCGCCGTGGTGTCCCCCGACCGGCCACGGAACGGCCGGCGAAACGACCTGGTTGTTGAGCTGATGGTCCGGGCCGAGGAGCCCACCCCGGGAGTTGACCACCCAGCCGCCGGGCCCGTAGCACCACGTCTCGCAGCGTTGGCCACCGGTGCCCGGCACGACCAGCCCGTCGTCGATGAAGGTGACCATGTGCGAGGTGTTGCCCTCGCAGCCGACCAGACCCTGCAGGTTGTCGCGCAGCGCCGCGAAGTCGCCCACGCCCGTCGGCGGCTGCGGGGTCCAGTCGCCGAAGGTGCCGTCCTGGAAGTCGGTGAAGTCGACGATGTCCGACTGGCCGGTCTGGCTGACGGTCACGTTGATGTCGTCGACCCGGCAGGCGCCGGCCGTCCAGAAGGCGCAGTCCTCGTCCGACCAGCCGTTGTCGGACTGGAACTCGAAGCGCACCTCGACCCTTCCGCCGGGCCCGTAGTCGCCGGGCGAAAGCACGATGGTCTCGTCCACGGCGATCGCCTGCAGACCGTCCCAGGACTTCGTGAAGAGCGGCTCCCCGGGCGACGCGCCGACGAGGGTCAGCCGGACGTAGTCGTAGCCGGGCTCGGTGTCGATGTCGAGCTGCGCCGTCACGTGCACCGTGGCGTCGCCGCCCGGGTCACCGACGTCCGTCGACCAGGCCAGGATGTCGTACCAGTCGTCTCCGTAGCCGCCCACCGAGTCGGTGCCCGCCAGGCACGAGGGCAGGGTCGGGTCGCCGCAGTAGGCGGCGAGGTTGCCGGAACCACCCTGGGCGTAGTCGCTGACCTGCCAGTGGATCTCGGTGGGCGCCGTGACGTCGACGGAGGTCCAGCCGCCCCAGCCCGCCTCGAAATCGCCACGCACCGGCGCGCCGGGGCCGATGAGCATGATCGTGTCCACGGCGGCCTTGGCCCCCAGCGGCGCCCGGGTGACCAGTTCCCCGCCCCGGCCGAGGCGGGGTCGGAATTCGCGCTGGGGCTCCGGAGACGGGTTTGCGGCAGATGCGAGCGAGGCGCCGAAGAGGCACAAAAGAGCGAACAGGGCGATGCGTCTCGACATGGAAATCCCCCTTGAGACCGATCAGCGAACCGGCCCCGACAAATGGATGCCCCCGGACCCGACCCGGGTCCACGACCAGTATACCATACGGAAGGGGGCCTTCGGGGCCAAATGCCGAACGCCGGCCCCCCGCGGGGGACCGGCGCCGTCGGCGTGCGAAACGCGGGAACCTAGTCGTCGGCCGAGGCCGCCAACCGCAGCTGCGGCAACAGGCTCACGTCGAAGATCTTGCCCTTCGCCTGGCGGGTCAGACGGATCTCCTCGACGCAGCGCCGGGTGCCGGCCAGGGCGGCCGTCACCTCGAAGTTGTGGTAGCGGAAGCCGAAGTTGCGCAGCTTCTCCATGGCGCCGATCAGCTTGCGTTCGGCCTTGAGCATCTGCTTCTCGTTGAGCAGCGCGAAACCCTCGCAGGTCTCGAGCACGCCCATCCAGAAGGCCTCGTCCCGGCCCTGGGCGGTGGCCAGGCCCTCGGCCGCCTGCCGGACGGCCTTCTCGTACTGACGGCTGTTGAACGCCCTGACGGTCTGGTGCAAGTGCGACATCGTGCTCCCCTCGCGTGGTGTCCGGGTGCCCTGTCGGGTCCGGGATCGTCCGCGGGCGCGGCCTCTCCCGGCGCCGGCGCCCTACTCCTCGTCGTCGCCTTCGTCGAATCCGGTGTCCAGGAAGCGGTCGGCCTCCTGCTCGAAAGCGAGTTTCGTCATGTCGGTCATGCGGTCGACGTAGAGCTTGCCCTCCAGGTGGTCGCACTCGTGCTGGATCACGACCGCCGGGAATCCGTCGAGCTCGAAATCGACCCGGGCGCCCTTCTCGTCGTACGCCTCGACACGCACCGCCGCCGGCCGCTCGACCCAGCCGCGCAGGCCGGGAACGGAGAGGCAGCCCTCGTACATGCCCAGGCGCCGCGACGCGTCCAGGACCGTGATCTTCGGATTGATCAGGATCCGGAACGTGGGACGGCCCTCGTCGTCGGCCTCGCCGCCGCAGATGGCCAGCTGGACCGGTTGGTGCACCTGCGGCGCCGCCAGGCCCACGCCGTTGTACTCGACCATCGTCTCGAACATGTCCCGGATCAGACCCTGGACCTCCGGGCCCGTGATCTTCTGCGGGTCGATGGGCGCGCACTTCTGGCGCAGGACGGGGTGGCCCATGCGGGCGACCTTCAGGATGGCCATGACGGCACTCCTCCGGATGGCTGGGGGGAAGTCGTTTTCGGCTCCCCACGATAAGTCCATTCCGGGCGGATGACAAAGCCGCCGGCCCGCCTGCTCCGGCGCCCGATGCAAGACGGGGGCCCGTTCCCGGACCCGGCGGAAGCCCCGGATTCGAGGCCCCAGCCGGCTTTTCGGTGTCGCGACAAGGTCCATGACGGTCGGGGGTTTCCCGTCGCGGCGCCCGATCCGGCAGGTTTTGCCGGGCGGCCGGCTTGACTCCGGCCCGGCGATGTGGTCAAAATGGGAGCGTCCGGGCCGGGATTGCCGCCCCCGCGCGGAAAGCCCGCACCCCGCACGCGGCCCGGCGGCCGCCAACGACGACACAGGAGTTCCATGAGCCGAGGCTAATCCGTCACCAATCGCACCGGGAGTTCTCGCCATCCCGTCACGACCGGCATCGCCCCCCACCGCCCGTCGACAGTCGTCCCCGCTGCCCATCGTCGCTCTTTGCCTCGGCTGCGCCGCCCTCGGCCTGGCGATCGGCCACTTCGTCTGGCACCCCGACCCCCTCGAACCCGCCGCCCTCGCCCGCCGATTGCGCGACCAGATGAACGGCGACGGCGACCGCGGCCAGCCCGGCCACTGGGGCGTCATGCGTCCGGGCGTGGCCGAGGCCGGCCTCGGCGGGACCCTCGCGGCCACCCGCCTCGACGCGGAGCAGCAGGCCGAGATCAAACGCCTGCAGAGCATCGGCTACACCGGCGGCAGCCTGCCCGACCGCGGCTCGGACACGGGCACCACCGTGCACCTGCGCGGCGCGACAGCCCCCAACCTGCGCCTGTACGTCTCGGGCCACGCCCCGGGCGCCGACCTCATCGACCCCGACGGCCGCGTCCTGCACCGCTGGCGCTGCACCTACGCCGAGGCGCGGGCCGCCGGACCCGCCGCCCCCGACGCCTTCCTCGACGACCGGGAGGGCGTCACCGCCTGCTGGCGCCGTGCCCGCCTGCTGCCCGACGGCGACCTGCTGGCCGTCTTCGAGGGCCACGCCCTGGTGCGTCTCGACCGGGACAGCCGCCCCCGCTGGTCGTACCCCGGCCACTGCCACCACGACCTCGACGTGGGCCCCGACGGCGTGATCCACGTGCTCACCCGCGAAGCCCGCGTCGTGCCGCGCTTCCACCCGCGCAAGCCCGTGCTGCTCGACTACATCACCCACCTCGCGCCGGACGGGCACGAACTCGGCCGTCTCGACATCCTGGCCTGCTTCGAGAACTCGCCCTTCGCCTCGCACCTGGACAACGCCGGCGAGTCGGGCGACATCTTCCACACCAACACCATCGAGCTGCTCGACGGGAGCCATGCCGACCGCGTGCCCGCCTTCGCGGCCGGGAACTTCCTCGTCTCGGTGCGCGAACTCGGCGTCGTGGCCGTGATCGACCCGGCGCAGGAGGCGGTGGTGTGGGCCCTCAGCGGGCTGTGGCTCGGCCAGCACCAGCCCACGCTGCTGCCCGACGGCAACCTGCTCGTCTTCGACAACAAGGGCCACGACGGGCGCTCGAAGGTCGTCGAGATCGACCCCACCACCCAGCGGGTCGTCTGGGAGTTCGCCGACGGGCCGGACACCCCCTTCTACTCGGCCACCTGCGGCACGGGCCAGCGCCTCGCCAACGGCAACACCCTGATCACCGAGTCGGACAACGGGCGCGTCCTCGAGGTCACCACCGACGGCGCCGTCGTGTGGGAGTTCCGCAATCCCGAGCGCACCGGCGAGAACGGCCGCTACATCGCCGCGATCATGGAGATGGAGGCCCTGCCGGACGTGGCCCCGCCCGCGTGGCTCGCCGCCGGATCCGGCGCGAATGCAAGCATCCGGTGAATTTTCCGTAAAATCTTGACCCGGATTTGCGGCCCCGATAAGTTGGGCCGCGATCGCCGCGCCCGACCGCCGGAGCCGTTTCCCGGCCCCGACGCCCGCTTCCGGCCCGGCCCGCCGCTCCCCGATCCGTCCGGCCCCGCCGGGACCCGGGACACAGGAGAGTCATGACCGACCGCGCCCCGCTCAAGCCGGCCAGTCCCCTCACCACGGAGCCGTCTCCGCCCCCGAACCGGCTCCTCGGCATCGTCGCCAACATCGTCGTCCTGCTGGCCCTGCTCTACGTCTTCCTGTACGCCATCGCCCTCTTCGGCGCCGCGTTCAAGCTCGTGGGCAAGGAGTTCAGCCAGCAGCTCATCGCCACGACGAGCCATCCCGTGGTCGGCCTGATGATCGGCCTGCTGGCCACCTCGCTGATCCAGAGCTCGTCCAGCTCGACCAGCATCGTGGTGGGCATGGTGGCGGGCGGCGCGCTCACGGTGCAGGGCGCCATCCCCATCATCATGGGCGCCAACATGGGCACGACCGTCACCAACACCCTGGTGGCCATGGGCTCCATCAACCGCCGCACCGAGTTCCAGCGCGCCTTCGCGGGCGCGACCATGCACGACTTCTTCAACCTGCTGTCCATCGCCATCCTCTTCCCCATCGAGCAGGCCACCCACTACCTGGAGCGCACGGCCGGATGGCTCAGCCTGCAGCTCGTCGGCACCGAGGGGACGAAGTACCCCAACCCGATCAAGGCGATCGTCAAGCCGGCGGTGAAGGAGACCGAGCACCTGCTCATGGAGAACCTGGGCCTGGCCAAGACGGCCGCCGTGGTCGTCATGATCATCCTGGCCCTGGTCGGCATCTTCTTCGCCCTGGCCTTCCTGACCAAGGTCCTCAAGCGGCTCGTGCTGGACAAGGCCGAGGGCTCGTTCACCAAGAAGCTGAACAACAGCGGCCTGATGGCCATGTTCATGGGCCTGCTGATCACCGTCGGCGTGCAGAGCAGCTCGATCACCACGAGCCTGCTGGTGCCGCTCATCGGGGCCGGCATCGTGCCCCTCGAAGCGGCCTTCGCCGCGACCCTCGGCGCCAACATCGGCACCACCGTGACCGCCCTGCTCGCCTCGATGACGGGCTCGCCCCAGGCGGTGACGGTCGCCCTCGTCCACCTGCTGTTCAACGTCTCGGGGATCCTGATCATCTACCCCGTGGGCGCGATCAGGCGCATCCCGATCAACCTGGCCAAGGGCCTGGCGAAGAAGACGTCCGAGCGGCGCATCTTCGCCGTCGTGTACATGGTGGGCGTGTTCTTCGTCATGCCCCTGATCTTCGTGATGATCGACAAGCTGCTGAGCGCCTGACGGCGGCTCGCAACCGGAAGGATAGCCATGGGATTCGGATCCATCCTCGACGTCTTCAAGGCGGACAACTGGAGCAGCGAGATCGTCGCGCGCATCGGCAAGATGCTCGCCATCGGCCACGAGATGTACGACTACGCCAGCGCGGGCCTGCTCGAGGGCAGGCTGGAGGGCGACCCGCTGCAGCGCATCTACGAGCGCGACAAGAAGATCAACAAGATCGAGCGCAAGATCCGGCGCCGGGTCGTCGAACGCCTGTCGCTGAACAGCACGCGCGCCGACATCCCCTCGGCCCTGATCTTCATGAACGCCGTGAAGGACGGCGAACGCATCGGCGACTACGTGAAGAACCTGCACGAGGTCGGCGGCATGATGCCCGCCGGCGTCGACCGCCAGCTCTACCGCGACCGCCTGGGCCCCATCAGCGCCGCCATCTCGCAGATGTTCACCGACACGCGCGCGGCCTTCGAGAAGAGCGACGAGGCCCTCGCCGGCAAGGTCATCAAGACCGCCAAGGCCAACGGCCGCGAGTACGAGAAGCTGATCCGCGAGATCACCAACAGCGACCTGGCCACCCCCGACGCCGTCTGCATAGTCCTCATGCTCCGCTTCTACAAGCGTCTCGTGGCCCACATGGGCAACATCGCCTCCACGGTCGTCATGCCCGTCGACCTCATCGACTACTACGACGAGGACGACGAGTAGCCGCTCCCGTCGGCCGATGCACAGGAGGGTCCCCCGCCCGGGGGACCCTCCTTTTTGCCGGTACCGGCCGCGGCCGCGGTCTACCGCGCGAACTGCATGGTGTAGAGTTCCTTGTAGCGGCCGCCGGCCGCCAGGAGTTCGTCGTGGGTGCCCACCTGCACCACCTGCCCCTTCTCGAGCAGGTAGATGCGGTCGACGTTCTGGATCGTCGACAGGCGGTGGGCGATGACGATGGTCGTGCGGTCCTTCACGAGGCGGTCGATGGCCTCCTGCACGAGCTGCTCGGCCTCGGTGTCCAGGGCGCTGGTGGCCTCGTCGAGCAGCAGGATGGCCGGATTCTTCAGGATCGCCCGCGCGATGGAGATACGCTGGCGCTGCCCCCCCGAGAGCTTCAGCCCCCGGTCGCCGATCACCGTGTCGTAGCCCTCGGGCAACCGCGCGATGAACTCGTGGGCGTTGGCGGCGCGGGCCGCGGCCTCGATGTCGGCGGCGGGCACGTCGTCCAGGCCGTAGGCGATGTTGGCGCGGATCGTGTCGTGGAAGAGGATGACCTCCTGGGTGACCGTGCCCATGTTGCGCCGCAGGAAGGCCCGGTTCAGTTCCGGAATGGGCCGGCCGTCGATGCGCACCTCGCCCCGGTCCGGGTGGTAGAAGCCCGGGATCATGTCGATCATCGTGCTCTTGCCCGAGCCGCTGCTGCCCACCAGGGCCACCACCTCGCCCGGCTTCACCTCGATCGAGACGCCCCGCAGCACCGGTTCACCCGCCACGTAGGCGAAGTACACGTCGTCGAACTCGACCCGGCCGTCGATGCGATCGGGCACGAGGCCGGCGTCGCGGTCGGCCACCTCCGGCTCGGCGTCGATCACCTGGAAGATGCGGTCGGCCGCCGCCATGCCCGCCTGGATCTCGTTGTTCACGGCGCCGAGGCTCTTGATGGGGCGCACCATGGAGAAGATCATGAACAGGAAGACGATGAACAGGTCGGGCGCCATGATGCCGCCGGTGAAGATCTTCGAGCCGCCGAACCAGAGCAGGAAGAGGGCGACGATCATGCTGAGCTGCTCGGTGAGCGGCGAGCTGAGCTTCATGACGTAGTTGATGCGGAAGATCTGCCGGAACAGGTTGTCGTTCTGCCGCGTGAACTTCGCCAGCTCGAACCGCTCCATGGCGAAGGCCTTCACCACCCGGATGCCGTACACCGACTCCTGCAGGGTGCTCGTGAGGTTGGCCATCTCCTCCTGCTGGTGGTGGCTGAGCTTCCGCAGCCGCTTGCCGATGCGGATGATGATCGACAGGCTCACCGGCAGCAGCACCAGCGCCATGAGCGTCATCTGCCAGCTGATGACCAGGGCCACGATCAGGTACATGACGAGGAAGATGGGGTCCTTCACCAGCTTGGTGAAGCTGAGCCCGACGCACTGCTGGGCGATCATCACGTCGTTGGTCGCGCGGCTGATCAGCTCGCCGGCCTTGTGCTGGTGGTAGAAGCCCATGGGCATGTGGATCAGGCGCTCGTAGAGCTGCGCCCGCAGGTCGCGGATCACGGCCTGCCCCACGTACACCATGAGCACCTCCTGGATGTAGCAGGCGATGTTCTTGAGCAGGGCCGCCACGAAGAACACCAGGCAGATGCGCAGCAGGGCCTCCTGCTTGGTGCCCTTGAGCATGGTGCCGGTGACCCACTCGGAGAACATCACCTTCCAGGCCGAGATGCCCGTGAACTGGCTCTTGAGCTTCTCGTAGCGGGCCCGGCGCTCGGCATCGGTCTCCGGGGCTGCGGCCGCCGGAGTGGCCGGCGCGCCCCGGGCCACGCGGTCGGCCAGGGCGGCGCTGTCGGCGTGATCGCCCTCGTGCGAGACGTGGGCCTCGTCGGTGCGGCCCCCGGTCGCCGTCTCCGGCAGGACCAGCGGGCTGTCGGCGAAGGCGTCGCCGGACTGCTCCACCATGGCGCCGTCGTCGGTCTTGTTGAAGAGCGCCTTGAGGAAGGGCGAGATCATCCCGATGCTGAACACGCTCATGAACGAGAAGATGAGCATGAACACGACGGCGCCGACCACCTGGGTGGTGTAGGGCCGGATCATGCGGAGCATACGGAGATAGGTCGACATCGGGATCCCAGGAGCCTTTCGGCGGATGGAGGGTCCGGGCCAATGTGCAGGATCGGCCGCGGGGGGTCAAGGCCCGGGCCCGGTCGGCGCGGGGCCGGCACCGGGGGCTATTCGCCGGCCAGGGCCCCCTCGATCGCCGCGATCATCGCCGCGAACTCGGCCATCTCGAACCCCTCGGACTGGAATACGATCCGCCCGTCGGGGCCGATCAGGGTGTTGCGGGGAATGAACGCCTCGGCGTAGCGGGCGTAGGCCACGCGGTCCGGATCGACCCCGAAGGTCCAGCCCAGGCCGCGCTGGGCCACGAACGGGGCCACCACGTCGGGCGTCTCCTCCCGGGCGACCGAGACCATGACCAGCCCCCGCGGCCCGAACCGTTCCCAGACCTCCGTCTGCAGGTGGGGCATCTCCTCCTTGCAGGGCGGGCACCAGGTGGCGAACCAGTTCACCAGGACCACCCGGCCCCGGTGCTCGCCCAGGCGGAACGAACCGCCGTCGAGGGTCGCGACGGTGAAATCGGGGGCGGCCTGCCCCACCTCCGTCAGGGTGGCTTCGGCGGGCGTCGGCGCCGGCGCCGGCGCGTCGGCGGGGACCGGTTCACGGGAGCCGGCGCAGCCGGCCAGGCAGGCGAGGATCGAAACGAGCACGAAGCGGCGCATGGGCCCTCCTCGGGAACGGGGTTCGCCCGCAAATATACGCCTGCCCGGTCCCTTCGGCACGAACGGAATGGCCAGGTGGTCTGTGGTGACGAAATTTTTGTAAAGCCTGCTTGACTTTCCATGCAACCTGGATACCTTGTCGACGTAAAGCTGGCTTAACACCACCTTCACGGGGATGCTCGACTTGGGCGACACGCTGCAGAACTGGATCAAACAGCACCGGCTGAGCCAGAACCTCACCCAGGAGGATCTGGCCCGGCGGGCGGGCGTCTCGCGCCAGAGCATCATCTCCATCGAACGGGGGCGCTACGTGCCGAGCCTGCCCCTGGCCCTGCGCCTGGCGCACATCTTCCGCTGTCCGGTCGAGGATCTCTTCCGGCTGGACGACGGGGAACCGGAGACCACCGATGTTTGACGAGAGATTCATCCTCCACCGCTACAAGAGCACGAGCTTCGCGGGCATCGCCTGCGCCCTGATGGTCGCGGCCGTCTGGGCCTGGGATTTCTACCGCAACGGCGAGTTCCGCCTCGAACTGTTCGTGATCATCATCCTGACGGCCCTCATCAAGGTCGGCTTCATGACCTGGTACCGGCTGCGCGACTAGCGCGGCGTCGAAAGGAAGTCCCATGCGCACGCGATTCCTCGTCCTGATGCTCGCCCTGGCCGTCGCCGCCGGCCCGGCCGCCGCCAAGACCGTCAGCGCCACCGCGCCGGACGGCGTCTCCATCCACGCCGAGTCCGCCGGCAGCGGCCCCGCCGTGGTGCTCGTGCACGGCTGGAGCTGCGACGCCTCCTACTGGGACGCCCAGGTGGCCGACCTCGCGTCCGACCACCAGGTGGTCGCCATCGACCTGGCCGGCCACGGCCGCTCGGGCGCCGGCCGCGCCGACTACACCATGGCCGCCTTCGGCGCCGACGTCGCCGCCGTGCTCGCGGCCCTCGACCTGCACGACGCCGTGCTGGTCGGCCACAGCATGGGCGGCGCCGTCATCGTCGAGGCCGCCCTCGCGGCACCCGACCGGGTAAGGGGTCTCATCGGCGTCGACAACTTCCAGAACGTGAAGATGGTCCTCGCCGACCAGCAGATCGCCGGCTTCGTCTCGACATTCGAGTCGAACTTCAGCGCCTTCGTGCCCCAGTGGGTGGGCCGCATGTTCCCCGCCGACGCCGACAGTGCCCTGCGCGCCGACGTCGCGTCGGACATGGCCGCGGCCCCCCAGGACGTGGCCATCAGCGCCATGGCCAACCTGCTGCGCTGGTACGGCGGCCAGGCGCCGGCCCGGCTCCGGGAGCTGAAGGTCCCGCTCATGAACATCAACTCGCGCCTCGAGCCCACCCACGAGGACAGCATGCGCGAGTTCGTGCCGGGCTACCAGGCGCGCTACCTCGACGGCGTGGGCCACTTCCTCTTCCGCGAGAAGCCGGCCGCGTTCAACGCCCTGCTCCGCGAGACCCTGGCCGCGTTCGACTAGCAGGCTGTCGACGCGAAAAGGCCGCCGGATCCGGGGGATCCGGCGGCCTCGTCTTTCCGTGCGGATCCGGGCTCCGCTACTTCAGCATGATCATCTTCCGCGTCTCCGTGAAGCCGGGGGCCTCGAGACGGTAGAAGTACACGCCGCTGGCCCGGTCACGGGCCTCCCAGGTGACCGCGTGCGGCCCGACGACCATGTCGCCGTCCGCCAGCGTGTCCACCAGTTCGCCCCGCACGTTGTAGACCTTCAGGCTGACGCGACCGGGGTCGGACAGCGTGAAGCGGATCTCCGTCGAGGGGTTGAACGGGTTCGGGAAGTTCTGGCCCAACGTCGTCGCCAGGGGCACGACGCCCTGACCGAGCGCCAGCCGGTCGTCGGCGCCGCCGGCCGTCTGGCCCTGCCAGGTGATCGCATCGATGTACACGTCGTCGGCATTGCCGCTGGCGTCGCACATGAAGCGCAGGCGGGCGTTGGTCGGGTAGTTGTAGGTGTTGGGGATCTGCACCGTGACCACGTAGAACGTGTTGTTGTTGAAGTTCACGCCCCGCGCCCACGAGCCGACCGTCTGCCAGGTCGAGCCGTCGAAGTACTGCAGCCAGAAGTCCTCGTTGACCTCCATGCTCACCGCATAGAAGTAGAACTCGACCTCCATGTCGACGTAGCCGCTCACGTCCTGGCCCGCCGTGTGGTAGAAGCTCGACGCGGTGCCGCTGTTGTCCTGGATGTCCATGGCCGCGCTGCCCTGCCAGGCGTAGGTGCCGCCGGTGTAGCGGGCGCAGTCGGCCCCGCCGTCGGTGTAGCTGCCGGTGCCGCTCTCGAAGTCGTCGTACGTGATCGTGACCCACTCGCCACCGCCCACCGGATCGGTGACGGTGATGTAGTCGGTCCGCGTCAGCACGTCCGAGCCGAAGGCGTTGCTCGCCGTCAGGCTGACGGTGTAGGTGCCGGCCGTGGTGTAGGTGTGGCTCGGGTTCTGGGCCGACGAGGTGCCGCCGTCGCCGAAGGTCCACGACCAGGCGGTCGGCACGTCGGTCGAGGCGTCGGTGAACGACACGGCCAGGGGCGTGGTGCCGCTGGTCACGTCGGCCGTGAAGTCGGCCGTCGGCGCCGTGCCGCCCGGTCCGCCGGTGACGCTGATGTCGTCGAAGGCGAAGCCGTCGCTGGTCACGGGGTAGTTGTCGTACTGCTGGAACTTGACCACGAAGTTCGACGTCAGGCTCAGGCCCGCGCCCGCGGCCTCGGCGTCGAGATCCAGGACGAAGTTGTACCAGGTGTTGTTGGTGGTGCTGCCGCCGTTCAGGTCGAGGACCTTCACGAAGCTCGCGCCGCCGTTGTCGGAGAAGTACACGCCGTCCTGGGTGTGGGTCTCGTCGCCGATCTCCTTCCACCAGAACTCGAGGTCGACCTGGCTCTCGCCGGCGAGGTTGAGGCCCAGCCAGGCCTCGTTCTGGCTGTAGGCGCCGCCGCTCACGGCGTCGTCCATCAGCAGGTGATAGGCGCCGCTGTGCGGGGTCTGCGACGAGGTGACCTGGATGCGGCCCTCGACGCCCTCGTACAGGGTCCAGTACTGGTCGACGGCCCCGCCCTCGAAGCCCGTGCTGTAGGGCAGGGAGGCGTAGGTGTCGGCCGGATCGCTGACGGTGATGTAGCCGGTCTTGGTCTCGCCGTCGCTGCCCTGGGCGTTGGTCGCGGTCAGGGTGACGGTGTACGAGCCCGAGGCCGTGTACGTGTGGCTCGGATTCTGGGCGCTCGAGGTGCCGCCGTCGCCGAAGGTCCAGGCCCAGCTCGTGGGCTGGCCGGTGGACTGGTCGGTGAAGCTGACCGACAGCGGGAAGGTGCCGCTGGTCGGCGCGCCGGTGAAGGCCGCCGTCGGCGCCGTCGGCGTGGAGCCGCCGCCGCCCACGGCCGCGGCCGCGTCGACCATGCCGTAGCCCGCGTAGCGGTCCCAGCCGCTGCCCGACTCGACGCTGGTCACGTCCTGCGCCGTGTCGACCAGCTGCTGCCGGATCTGGGCCGGCGTCCAGGTCGGGTTCTTCGACTTGATCAGGGCGCACACGCCCGCCGCGTACGGCGTCGCGCAGCTCGTGCCGTTGAAGTAGCCCGAGTAGTCGCCGCTGTCGTAGCCGCCCGAGCCCATGATGTCGGTCGTGGGCAGGATCGTGGGGGCGATGATGTCCACCGCGCCCGCGGCGTCGCGGGTGTTCACGCCGTAGTTCGAGCCCCACCACCGCTCACCGTCGCAGGTGTAGCCGTTGGGGTCGGTGTTCACGCCCGGGTTCACTTCGCCGCTGCTGCTGGACGAACGCTTGCGCTCGCCGCAGGGCGAGGCGGCGCCCACGCCGATGACGTAGGTGTTGATGGCCGGGTAGCTGATGGTCGAGGCGTTCTCGTTGCCCGTGGCGGCCAGGATGGTGCACCCGGCGTTGTAGGCGTAGAGGATCGCCGTGTTGGTGGCCGTGTCGCTGCTGATGGCGGCGCCGAGGCTCATGCTGATGATGTCGGCGCCGTTGTCGGCCGCGTAGTACAGGGCGTTCTGGATCGCCGAGAAGTACATGGAACCGGCACTGTTGGCCACCTTCAGCGGCATGATCGAGGCGCCGCCGGCGATGCCCACCGCGCCGAGGCCGTTGCCATTGATGGCCGCCGCGACGCCGGCGCAGGCCGTGCCGTGGCCGGCCGAGGCGCTGTTGTCGTCGGGATTGCTGTCGTTGTCGCCGAAGTCGTAGCCGGTGACCTGGCGCAGGTCGGGGTGCCCGGCCTCGACGCCGCTGTCGATGATGGCGATGACGACCGAGCTGCTGCCCCAGCCCTGGCTGCCGTCCCAGGCGGCCTCGGCGTTGGCGTCGAACCCGAAGGTGCCGACGGTGTTGGGCAGGGTGTGCTCGTAGGTGCCGCCCCAGTCCAGGTCGTTCAGCTGGACGGTGTTGTTGTGGCCCCAGTGGTCGCTGTAGAGGGGATCGTTGGGCACCGCCGCCGGGTAGGCGATCCAGTCGAAGGACACCGCCTGCACCGACTTGTCGGCCCGGAAGCGGGCCGCGATGTCGGCCAGGTCGGCCGGACCCTCGAAGCGGTACATGAGCCAGCGGTCGACGCCCAGGTCGGCCGCCTTGCCGGCGTTCGCCACCCGGATGTACGGCCGCTCGACGGCCAGCACGCCGGCCTCGTCGGCCAGTTCGTCCAGCGACTCGAGGCCGATCTCGTTGCCGGGCGCCTGGGCGCCCTTGTCCGTCAGGGTGCCGAGCAGCGACTTGCCGGCCGCATCGGACTTGATCTGGACCAGGAGCCGGTCCGGGGCATAGGGCAGGGCGGTGACGCCCCGGTTCGTGAAACCGTCCTGCACGGGCGCGAAGGTGCGCAGCGCGGCCGTCCGGTGCGACGCGTCCAGGGCGGACTCGTCATCGGCGGCGAAGGACGGGAAGCTGAGAATGGCAGTCAACAGGATCACGAAAATGGCGAGAAGGGGTTTTCGAATCATGTCATCTCCTGCGGGTTCATATGAGGAAGGACGAGAGATTTCGTCCGGCGCGAGGCGGTCCCCGGACCGCCCGACCGGACCCCACGAGGCTACCATCGTCGCCACCGGCCAATCAAGAGTGAATCTCGCCTAAACCAATATTCTGCATACAGTTATCAAAAGTCTGGTCACGTTGCCGGGACAATTGTAGCCCCAAACGGGCCCGGCTTGTCCGATGATGCGCCGTTCGTTTGCCCACCGAACAAAAGACGCGGCCTCCCGCAGGAGGCCGCGTCCGATACGACGCCGGTGCGATGGGCCGGGCCTCAGCGCTGCACGGCCATGAACACGCTCCGCTGCTGGGTCGGCTTGAACACCCGCAGGAAGACGGGGCGATCGGTGTTCTTGCCCAGCTCCTTCTGGAAGGCCTGGAACGAATCGATCGCCACGCGCCCGACCTCCACGATGACGTCGCCCTGCTCGAGGCCCTCGCGGGCGGCGTTGCTGGTGGGAGCGACCTCCGTCACCAGCAGGCCCACGAGGTCGTCCGGCAGGTTGGACATCGACCGCAGCCGCGGCGTGAGCTCCCGCACGGTGACGCCGTCGAGGGACTCGTCCTGGTCCGGATCCGCCGGACGGGCGTTGCGGCCGCCGCCGGTGTCGGGCAGCTCCTCGAGCTTGACGACGAACTGCTGCTCCTTGCCGTCGCGCACCACGGCGAGGCGCACCTTCTGGCCCACCTCCGACAGGCTGATCACGTTGCGCAGCATGCTGGGGCTGGTGATCTCCCTGTCGTCGACGCTCAGGATGATGTCGCCGTTGCGCAGTCCGGCCCGCTCGGCCGGCGTGTTCTCGCTCACCTCGTTCACGAGCACGCCGCGGGGCGCCGCGAGTCCGTAGTAGTCGGCGATGCCCTGGTCGACGGTCTGGGGGTAGACGCCCAGGTAGGCCCGCTGCACGTGGCCCACCGTGCGCAGCGATTCGACCACGCGCATGGCCATGCTGGTGGGAATCGCGAAGCCGATACCCTGGCTGCCGCCGCTGCGGCTGAGGATGGCGGCGTTCATGCCCACCAGCTGGCCGTCCATGTTCACGAGGGCCCCGCCGCTGTTGCCGGGGTTGATGGAGGCGTCGGTCTGGATCAGATCCGAGTACTCCATCAGGCCGATGCTGCGTCCCAGCGCGCTGACGATGCCCTTGGTGACGGTCTGGCCGACGCCGAAGGGGTTGCCGATGGCCATGACCTGGTCGCCGACCCGCAGGTGGTCGCTGTCGGCGACCTCGAGGAAGGGCAGGTTCTCGGCGTCGATCTTGATGAGGGCCACGTCGGTCGGGGGGTCGCTGCCGACGATCTCGGCCTCGTACTCCCGCTCACCGGCGAAGGTGACGTGGATCTTCGAGGCGTTCTCGATCACGTGGTTGTTGGTCAGGATGTAGCCGTCGGGCGAGATGACGATGCCCGAGCCGAGCGAGTGCTCCATGCGCTCGCGGTTCTGGTGGTCCTCGTCGTCGGGCATATTGAAGAAGCGCCGGAACATGGGGTCGTCCATGAACGGGTGCTGGAAGCTGCTCTCGACCATCTTGTCGGTGGAGATGTTGACCACGGCGGGCATGGTCTTGGCCGCCACGTCGGCGTACGACCGCAGTTCGCCTTCCCAGGCGGAAGCGGCGGTGGCCGACAGGGCCAGCATGAGGATCGTCAGGGCCAGCAGGCCGCGACGACGCATCTCTCGGGTACGCATGGTGTTGTCTCCTCGGGACCCCGGCTGGGGGTCCGGCTCGTCGGCGGGGGGTTCGGGACCCTCGCCGCCATTCAGGGGGTCGCTCCAATCGGCCGCTGATACTCGCACTGCCCCGATAAGTTTCCACAAAAAAGGACGACCCGCCACCAGGGCGGGTCGCCTCGATCCGATCGGCCGCGAGGAGCCGCGCGTCCGTGCCGCGTCCGGGGACTAGCCGTCGTCGCCGATGGCCTCGGTGGGGCATTCCTCCATGGCGTCCATGCAGGCCTGCTCCTCTTCCTCGTTCTCGGGCTGCTTGCTCACGAACGTATAGCCCTCGTCCTCGTTGCGTTCGAAGTTGTCGGGCGCGGTCTGGCGGCACAGGTCGCAGTCGATGCAGTTGCTGTCCACGTAGAACTTGCCGTCGACGCTTCCTTCGACCTTGTCGGTGTTGTCAGCCATGGGCTTCCTCCTGGCGGATCCGGCTCTCGATGCGGCTCCGGAGCCACTGAAAACCGTGTTCAACGACCCCTTACGGTTCCTAGATATATCACAATTCCCGCGGAGCCAAGAATTATTGTCCGGTTTCCTATCGGCCGCTAGCCCTTGTTCTTGAACGGCAGGAAGGTCATGAAGTCGGCGTGGTGCACCACGTAGGCCTCGGTCGTGCGCTGCACCAGGTTCCCCTCGCCCGCGTGGGCGGCGATGATGTGGCACACCTCGGGCGGCACGCCCGCCTCCATGGCCAGGCCGACGCCGCTGAACGGGTGCCGGACGTACTTGCCCATCTCGCTCTTGCAGCTCCGGCCGTTCTCGTCGAGGTCGTACTCGAGCAGCTTGCCCACGTCGGCGAGGATGGCGCCGGCGATGGTCACGTCCATGTCGACCGGCAGGTCGTCGCCGAAGAAGTCGTTCATCTTGATGGCCGACTCGCGGGCCACGTGCACCACGCAGCGCTTGTGGGCCATGAAGCTCACCTTCAGGTCCGGCACGAGCAGGGTGAAGGGGATGGTCTGCAGGTCGGCGGCGGTCAGGGGGCTGCGCTCGAGGGCCAGCTCCCAGGTCTTCGCCGTCGCCTCGCGCAGCTGCGCGTCCTCGATCCATTCCAGTTCGGGCCACAGGGCCAGCACTTCGGCATTCATGGCGGTCTCCTTCGGGCCCGGCGTCGCGGGGACGGCCGGGGCGGCATTCGGTGTCGGGGCCTCAGGGACGATAAAGATGGAACGAGTCGCGCGATCCGTCCAGCGCCAGCAGGCTCCCGTCGGCCAGGATCGTCACCGTGTAGAAGGACCGCGGCGCCGGCCCGGCGAGCAGATTCCAGTCGGACGCCGGCGGGTCGCCGTCCAGGGTCAGGACCAGGCAGGGATTGTCGGTCCAGACCAGCGGGCGGGCACCCCCGCGCGCGGAGATCCGGAAAAGGCCGGCCAGGGCCCCGAGGCCGTGCGAGCCGACGTTCCGGAAGCCGCCCCCCTGCGGATCCCAGAGCAGCAGGTTCCACTCCTGCCGCCCCGAGTCGCCATCGAGCCGGTCCAGATAGGCCAGGCGGCCCGTCGCCGTGGCGAAGATGTGCTCCGGATCGTTGATGCGGCCCAACGTGAATCCGCCCTCGTCACCGAGGATGCGCACTTCGGAATCGAGGCCCCGGTAGATGAGACGGCCGTCGCCCAGGGGCCAGACCCGCTCGCTCGGCAACGAGCCCTCGTCGGCCAGCAAAAGGGGCTCCCAGCCGTCGGACCAGCGCCAGAGCCGGTCGGTGACGACGTGCAGCCGGCCGCGGCCATCGACGGCCGCGTTCTGCAGGGTGCCGGACGGCGGGGCGGCGTCGACCCGGGTCACCGCGCCGTGCAGCACGTGGAAGAGGCCGCCCGCACCGACGACCCAGAAGTCCGTCGGGCCGCGCCCCGCCCCGGTGCTGGTGGCGTAGGAACAGCCGGGGAAGTCCGACCAGTTGCAGATCGCCACGCGCCGCCCGACCTCCTGGAACGCGATCCCCGCCTCGGTCATGACCAGCAGGCCGTCCGTCCCCGCGGCCAGCACGACCGAGACGGGAAAGCGGCCGCCCGGATCGGCGGTCCAGGTCTCCCCGTCCCACCACCGGACGCGACCGCGCCATTCGGCCGTGACCCAGTGCGTGGCGTCGCGGGCGCTCACCCCCGCGAAACCGATCCGCTCCGGCGACGACGGCGCGCCGCCCGACCAGGCGATCGTCGTCCAGACCTGTGCTCTCGAGATCCCCTCGAACTCCTCGGCGAAGAGACGGCCGGGGACCGAGCGGAAGCGGACCGCATCGAGTTCGTAGCCGGAGAGGGCGCCCAGGTCGATCCACCCGGCGGTCGTGCGGCCCCAGACAACGGTGGCCGCCACCAGCAGATGCCCGTCGGGCATGACGTGCAGGCCCCGCAGTTCGGTGCCGGCCCAGGGTCCGGGCGCCAGCGGCGTCCACGTTTCGCCGACGCGGGCCCACACCGAATCGGAACCGGCGATGGCGACGAAGAGGGTGTCGCCGCGGGCCGCCACGCCGCGGATGTCGACGCCCGCCCGCGGCGGCGCGAACGTCCGCCAGCCCTCGTCGTCCCGCCGGACGAGGGTCCCGTCCGGGCCGCCGAACCAGGTCGCGGCGTCCTGCCGGTCGCACACCGGCAGGTCGTCGGCGACGCCCGTCTCCTCCCGCCGCCAGACGCCGGCCCGGCGCAGCCACGCCTCACCGCCGTCGCCGCGGGCGAGGAACGCGTCGGGGCCGACGGCGACGACCTCCCGCAGGGGCATCGTGGCCGGGACGGTCTCGACGGTCCAGGCGCCGTTCTCGCCCAGGTAGACGGTCTTGTCGTTGGCGAGCAGCAGCACGCGGCGCGCCGCGACGTCGGCCCCGGGATCCCACGCCGCATCGATCAGGTAGCCGTCTCCGAAGGTCTGGGGCAGCTCGATCCAGCGGTCGTCGATCGGCCACTCCCGCCCGCCGCCGGGTGCGAGCAGGGGCACGCTGTCGCCCTCGCCGCAGCCGCCGCCCAGACAGAGCGCCAGCAGGCCCAGTGCCGGCACGAGGGCCGTCCGGCGGCGCCGCCACGCGCCCCGGCTCACGGGGCGCCTCCCGCGGGATCGACCCGCAGCACCCGGTCGTGGTCGAACCCCAGCCAGCCCGTGGCCGTCGCGGTGATGGCGCGGGGCGTCCAATAGCCCAGATTCTCCGGCGGGGACGCCTGCAGCAGCTGCCAACGCCCGCCTTCGCGCACCATGAAACGGGACGAATCGACCGACCAGCTCAGGAGCCGGTCGTCGGCCAGCCGCACCGCCCCGTACAGCTGTTGGACCACCAGGCCGCTGGCGCCGCTGCTCCGGTACGGTGTGATGTCGAACACCAGGTCGCCGCTCAGTTCGCGGGCGCCCCCGGTGCCCAGGACGAGGCCGCTCCCGTCGCCGAGGTCGTGCAGCTGCCGGATATCCCAGTCGATCGGCAGCCAGGTCTGCCGCAACGCTCCGTCCGGTCCGAAGCGCCCGATACGGTTGCTGCCGGTGACGACCTCGTACAGGTCGGAGGCCACCCGGCGGAGTCCCAGCAGGCTGCCGGTGGCGAAGGCCACGTCGGCCAGACGGGTCGCGCCGCCGTCGCGCCAGCCGAAGAGGCCGTCCCGCGCCAGGACCAGCACCTCGCCGTCGGCCTGGGCCGCCATGGCCACCGGAACGGCGCCGCCGAGGTCGACGACCGCGAGCCCGTCCACCTCGCTCCAGGTGTGCAGCCCGTCCCCCCCGAGGACGAGGACCGCCCCCCGATCGTCCTTCAGCACCGAAGGGAGGCCGCCGGAGGAAATCCCGGTCCCGCCGATCCGCGTCCAGTGTCCGGGATCGGCGGCGTCCTGCACCAGCAGGATGCCCAGGATGGTGTGCGCCACCAGCCGACCGTCGGTCTCGACGACGCCCGTGAGGTCGTCGAGGTCCGGCGCCACCTCGGTGACGGCGTCCGGCGTCACGGCGAGGGCGACGCCGTAGCGGCCCGCGACCAGAACACCGCCCGGGACGTCGGCCGAGAAGTTGAGGTAGCCCTGCTCGACGACCTGGCCTTCGTCGTGCCAATCCGTGCCGTCCCAGCTTGCGAGGTGCCGGCTGGTGAGGGTCATGAGGGTCTCGCCGAAGAAGAAGAGGTTGTCCGACCAGAGGTCCAGGTCGTCGTGCACCTCCCATCCGTCGCCGTCCCGGATCAGGAGCGCGTCCCCGCCGCAGGCGTACACCAGCTGGCCGCCGGCGCTCTCGGCGCCGTGCATGTCCCAGAAGGCGGGCATGACCGGCAACGTGTCGCGCGCGACCAGGGCCGTCTCGGTCAGTTCGTACCAGACGCCCGCGAACGACGTGACGAAGACCCGCCCGTCGCGGAGCGGCTGCACGTGGACGAGATCGTCCGCCAGGGACGTGAACTCGGTCCAGTTGCCGGCATCCTCGCGCCAGAGGCGCTCCCGGCCGGTCGACAGGACGAGCCGGCGCCCCGCCGCGTCCCGCCCGAGCCAGCCGAGGGAGTAGGAGAGCTCCACGACCGGGGTCCACTCCCCGTCCGCATGCGACCAGACGACGCCGTCCCGGCCCGCGACCTCGAAGGAGCCGTCGTCGTTGCAGAGAACCGAGGTCAGGTCCTCGTCGGTGGGCGGCTCCAGCACGTCGTAGCCGTCCGGGCGGATCCGGACCGCGCGTCCGCTGCGCCCCACCATGACCACGTCGTCGGGGGCCCACCCGCCGCAGGCGAGAAAGTCGAGTCCGGCCGGGATTCGGGTGACCTCCGTGATGCGGCCGCCCGGCAGCCAGGTCGCCACCTCGACGGCGGTTTCGCCGACCGTGTAGCGGTCCTGGCGACCGCAGCCGACGAGCAGCAGCAGCGCCGCCGCGACCGGCAGCGCCCGCCGCGACCAGCCCGGCACGAATTTGCCCCGGCCCAGCACGGCCGCGGCGACGATGCCGACCGCCGCCACGACGCCCATGATGGCGAAGGGCCAGCCGTAGGCTCCGGTGCCGTCGCGCACGGCGCCGGCCAGGGGCGGCACCACGAAGATGCCCGCGTTGCCGCAGGTGGCGAGCAGGCCGTAGCCCCGGCCGGTGTGCGTCGCCGGCAGCAGGGCGCCGGGCAGGGCGACCGTCGGCGTGACCACCGCGGCCAGGGACAGGCCGAGCGCCAGCCCGATCAGCACCGGCGGCACCGTCCCGGTGGGCACGGCCGTCAGCGCGGCGGCCATCACCATCATGCCGGCTCCCATGAACAGGGCGCGCCCGCCGTGGCGATCGGTGAGCCAGCCGGTGACCATGCCCAGGGCGGCGCTCGTCCACATGGGAATGCTGGTGAAGAGCCCGCGGGCCGTGAGGTCGAAACCCAGGGCGAGGTAGTGGTCGGGGGCGAACGTCATGAAGGAGGTCATGGCGCCGTTGGCGCAGAACCACACCACGCCGGCGATCCAGATGGGGCGCATGGCCGGACCGCCGAGAGGCAGCGGCCGATCGGCGGCGCCGCGCGCCCGGCCCAGCGACCGCCCCCGCGTGACCCAGCCGATCACACCCAGGAAGACGAGCCCGATGACGAGCACCGCGCCGCCCACGCGCAGGGCCACCGCCCGCCAGCCGGCGTCGGCGGCGAGCGGCCCGGCGGTGTTCAGCACCACGATGATGCCGAGCGGAATGCCCGAACTGCTCACGCCGAGCGGCAGCCCCAGACCACGCCCGCCGAAGAGGCGGATGACCAGTCGCTGCAGGGCGACGACCCCGACCATGGCGCCGCAGCCCGCCAGGATCCGCGCCGCGAGGATGAGGCCGAAGCCGGGCGCCAGGCCCAACGCGACGGTGCCGGTCCCCATCAGCAGCAGGCCGGTCCCGCCGACGAGCCGCTCGCCGTAGCGATCGACCAGCCAGCCTCCGGGCAGGGAGAGCAGGATGCCCGGCAGGGCGAAGAGCGACATGAGCAGACCGGCGGCGCCGCGTCCGATGCCCAGATCGGCGATCACGTCGGGCAGGATCGGCGGCAGGAAGTGGAAGACGAAGCCCACGCCGACGAAGCCGCCATAGACCGCAGCCAGCCCCAACCAGGCATTTCCTGCCGGGTAACGATCCTTTACGACCTTCTCAACTGATTGCGTCACAGTAGCTTGTCCAGATAGTCGGGCTTCGGTCACATTCCCCGCGGAGATGCATTGTGCAATCCGCGTCGGCCATTCTCGCAGATTGCCACGTCCGGTGCGACCCCCAATCGGCGGCGCGAAACCCGACCGCCTGACTCGGTATTTCGTAACGATCAGTTTTCCACCGGCTTCGGGCAAGCCCCGACGGCGCGGAATCCGATGGCACCCCCTTTGCAGTTCCGGGGCACGACGAGATTCGGGGGGCAGTTACCCGAGGAGACCACTTCCAGCCGCCACCGTGAGAACCCTCGGCGACGGACGGAGCCTCAAGGAGAGACAACCGTGATGAACAGCAAACTGATCATTCCCTTCATCGTGTGCCTGATGGCCTTCAGCATTTCCGCCGGCGCGGCCCAGGCCCAGACCGAGGTCCAGGTCCAGTACCAGTGGACCGCCCCGACCACCGGTTCGCCGGTCGACCACTACGTCGTGGAGCATTCGGTGAACGGAGGGGCGTGGACCCAGATCGCGACGACTTCGGCCACCACCTACACCCTGTCCGCGACCGTCGGCAATTCGCACCAGATCCGCGTGGCGGGCGTCGACGCGGCCGACCGCCAGGGCACCTACTCGGCCTCCAGCGATCCCTACACGCCGGACCTCGGCGCACCCGGTCAGCCCGGCAAGCCGATCGTCTTCTGATCCGCGAGGACGGAAAAGGGGCTGGTCCCCAACGGCGAACTCCCCCGCGACCACGAGGTCCGGGGGAGTTTTCTTTGCGGGCCGGGGGCGCCGGCGGCTCAGTCGCCGCCGATGGGCAGGATCCAGCCGACGCGCAGCCCCACGTTGTCCCAGTCGTAGGAGACGGGTGCGGTGAGCTCGTCGCCGCTGAAGAAGCGGTAGGTGTCGAACCGGTTCACGCTGTACAGGGCGCAGAACTCGAAGGCGTGCACACGCAGGCCGGCGCGCAGGCCCAGGCCGGGCGTGTTCACCGACTCGTCGAAGGGCTCGGCCAGGTTCTTGTTCAGACCCACCACGCGGTTGCGGTACCACCCGCCCGCCAGCGCCGCGAAGGGACGCGTGCCGGCGCCGGGGCGGCCCCCGGTCCACATGAATTCCAGGGTGTAGCGGAGGCTGGTGGCCGTCACCGAGAAGTCGCCGAAGTCCGGATCGGTGCTGTGGTAGTTGCGGTAGTCGACCACGTGGAAACCGGGCGAGAGCGACCAGTGGGGCGAGAAGTGGTGGCGCCAGCGGAAGCCCAGCTCCAGTCCGTCGCGGGCCCCGAAGCCCAGCTCGGAAATCGCCGGGCTGAAGTCGTCGCCCAGATCGCCGCCCGGTCCGGCCCAGCCCACCTCGAGCACGACCTGGCCCGGCGGGGTGGCCGGCTCCGGCGCGCGCCCCGGGGCAGCGGCGGCGGGTGTGGTGGCGAGGAACGCGGCGCCCAGGAGCAGCGCGGAAAGAGGCAGCGGACGGGGCATGGGCTCGACTTTCTGGCTCGGGTCGGCGGGGGACCCGCCGGCGGGTCCGGCGGCATGATATCGCGCCCCGACCGCCTTGGCAATCGGGAGCGAAACCCTGCTACACCGTCGCCCGCACGGGATTCCCACCGATCCGACCCCGCGATCCAGGCTAAAGACTTCCTATAGATCTCCGATAAGGGCATCACGGACAGGGGGGACCATGCCGGCCCTCCCGCACGGGGATCATCCAGGAGAATCCGCTCATGAAGAGAACCATTCTTTCGGCATTCGTGCTGGTCGCGCTGGTGGGCGCGTTCGTCGCGGCCCCCGCCCTGGCCGACGTCAACATCGGCGTGCTCGCCAAGCGCGGCGCGCCGCAGTGCATGCAGCAGTGGGGCGCCACGGGCCAGTACCTCAGCGAGAAGCTGGGCACGCCCGTGAAGATCGTGCCGCTGAAGTTCGAAGCCATCAAGCCGTCGGTCGAGAGCGGCCAGGTCGACTTCGTGCTGGCCAACTCGGCGTTCTACGTCGAGCTCGAGAAGGAGTTCGGCTGCCGGGCCGTCGCCACCCTCGTGAATTCGCGCAACGGGAACGCCCTGAAGGAATTCGGCGGCGTGGTCTTCGTCAAGGCCGACAGCCCGATCACGACCCTCGCCGACATCAAGGGCAAGAAGTTCATGGTCGTGAAGAAGTCGTCGTTCGGCGGCGCCCAGATGGCGTGGCGCCTGCTGAAGGAGAACGGCATCGATCCCGAGACCGACTGCGCCGAGTTCCTCTTCGGCAACAAGCACGACAACGTGGTGCTGGCCGTCCGCAACGGCGCCTGCGACGCGGGCAGCGTGCGCAGCGACACCCTCGAGCGCATGGCCGACGAGGGCAAGATCTCCATGGACGAGTTCCGGGTCATCAACAAGGTCGATGACGACTTCCCGTTCGTGCACTCGACGCGCCTGTATCCCGAGTGGCCCCTGGCCGCGTGCAAGAGCGCCGATCCGGCCGTCGTCGCGCAGGTCGTGCAGGCCCTGCTCGCGCTGCAGCCCACCGACACCGCGGCCCAGTCGGCCAAGATCGTCGGCTGGACCGAGCCGCTCGACTACGGTCCGGTGCGGGAGTGCCTGACCATCATCCAGTACGGGACCTTCGCCGGTATCCAGTAGTTCTCGGGGGGAGCAGGAATCATGTCCCGATTCGGAGTCAACGCGAAATTCCTCCTCGCCATCACGGCGGCCATCCTCGTCATCCAGACGGCGGGCGGCCTCGTGTCCGTGCACCAGAGCCAACGCGGCATGGAGCACCAGGCGGAGGAGCTGGGCGCCATGCTGCAGGCCGCCCAACAGGCCGAGGTCGCCCGGACCCATGAAGCCCTCGACGCCAAGCAGGAGTCGCTGGGGCTGGTCCTCGGGGAGATCGCGGCGACCTACATCATCGGCTACGACTTCGAGTCGCTCGGGCGGCTCGCGGCGACGGCGGCCAAGGAGGCGGACATCGCCTTCGTGGTCTTCCGCGGCACCGACGGCAATGCCCTGACCCCCGAGGTCGAGGCGGCCGACGACGTCCGCACCTACAGCCACGAGGTGACCTTCGACGGCCAGGCCGTGGGCGAACTGGTCATCGGCATGTCCCAGGCCCGCGCCGAGGTCGTGGCCGCGGAGACGCGCGCCAACCTCGAGGCGGCCCTGGCCGAGGCCGAGGCCGATCGGACCCACGCCGGGCGCGTGCTGCTGCTGTGGTCGGCGGCCATCGGCACGGCGGCGCTGCTGATCCTGGCCGGACTGACCTGGTTCCTGCTCTCCCACATCATCATCCGGCCCATCAGCCGGGTCGTCACCGACCTGGGCTCGAGCAGCCGGACCGTGAACCTCACCTCGCGCCAGGTGGCCGAGGCGAGCGAGACCCTCTCCGAGGGCACGGCCAGCCAGGCCGCGGCCCTCGAACAGACGGCCGCCTCCCTGGAGCACCTGTCGGCGCGGACGCGCACCAACGCCGAGAACGCCGGCCAGGCGGCGACCGAGGCCGGCCTGGCCCGCGACGCCGCCCAGCGCGGCGGCGGCGCCATGGAGCGCATGGGCGAGGCCATCGCCCAGATCAAGAACTCGAGCGACCAGACGGCGACCATCATCAAGACCATCGACGAGATCGCCTTCCAGACCAACCTGCTGGCCCTGAACGCGGCGGTCGAGGCCGCCCGGGCCGGCGACGCGGGCAAGGGCTTCGCCGTCGTGGCCGAGGAGGTGCGCAACCTCGCGCAGCGCTCGGCCGAGGCCGCGCGGAGCACCGGTTCGCTCATCGCGGAGTCGAAGGCCAACGCCGACCACGGCGTGGCCGCGGCCGCGGAGGTGAGCGCGATCCTGGGCGAGATCGGCGAGCGGATCGACGGCGCCTCGTCCCTCGTGCAGGAGATGGACTCGGCCATGTCCGAGCAGGCCAACGGCCTCGAGCAGATCAACGCCGCCGTGGGCCAGATCGACAACGTGACCCAGGCCAACTCGGCCTCGGCGGAGAACTCGGCGGCGGCCAGCCGCGAGATGACCGGCCTGGCGACGTCGTTGGCGAACATGGTGCAGGCCCTGCAGGAGATCGTCGGTGGCCACAGCGCCGGCGCGACGCCGCGCGCAGCGGCACCATCCGACGCCGGCCGGCCGGCGCCG
>JAGRNP010000027.1 GCA_020440705.1 bacterium
GGCCACGGGCCAGGTCACCACGTCGCGCACGCCGGCGGCGAGCCAGGCGAGGCCCGCCCCCACACCGCCCAGGAGCCCGGGCAGCCAGCGCAGCCACCGTTTGAAGATCAGGATGAGCGTGACCAGGAGGGCCAGGGTCAGGAAGATGCGGCCGCCCCAGAGGCCGAACAGGCCGTGGAAGGCGCGGGCGAGGCCGAAGCCGGCCACGCCGCCGAAGCGGATCGCGGTCTCGCCGGGCAGCGGGCCGTCGGGTTGGGCCAGCCACGCCGCCGAGACCAGCCACAGGGGCAGGGCGCGCAGCAGCACCGGGCGCAGGCGCGCCTGGGCCCCGGTCAGGTAGCCGAGGCCGAGCACCGCCACCACCAGGGGGAACGTCCAGCACCAGAGGCCGCCGAAGAGGGCGTGCAGGGCCACGTCCAGCACCGCGCCCACCGGGCCGCCCGGATTCGGGGCAGCCAGCAGGTCGGGCGTGGCTTCGCCTTCCATGACGCTCCACCAGGGACCGACCGGACCGGTCAGCGAGAGCCCCATGTACAGCGCCACGGCGATCAGCAGCAGTCCGCTCAGCCAGGGGGCGTCGGACCAGGACCGGCCGTTCTTCCGCTTAGCCTTCTTCCGATTTCGCCCGGACACGCAACCCCTCCTGGAGATGGGACAATTCCTCTTCGAGGAAACGTGTCGTGGCCTTGCCATCGAGGAAGACCCGGTTGTCCAGGACCTCCAGATGGAAGGGGGTGCTCGTGGGCAGACCCTCGAAGACGCATTCCTTCAGGGCCCGGCGCATCCGTGCGACAGCTTCCTCGCGATCCTTCCCGTGGGCGATGACCTTCGCCAACAGGCTGTCGTAGTGGGGCGGCACCATGTAGTCGCTGTAGACGTGGGTGTCGACCCGCACCCCCGGTCCGCCGGGGGCGTGGTAGTAGAAGATCCGGCCCGGGCAGGGCATGAAGTCCCGCTCGGGGTTCTCGGCGTTGATGCGGCACTCGATGGCGTGACCGCGGACCTTGATGTCATCCTGGGTGAAGTCGAACGGTTCGCCGGCCGCCACCTTGAGCATCCACTTGAGCAGGTCGAATCCCGTGACCATCTCGGTCACCGGGTGCTCGACCTGGATGCGGGTGTTCATCTCCATGAAGTAGAACGAGCCGTCCTCGTCGAGAAGGAACTCGACCGTGCCGGCGTTCACGTAGCCGACGCGCTCGGCGAGGCGCACCGCGGCCGCGCCCATGCGGGCCCGCAGGTCGGGGTCCACCGCCGGCGAGGGCGCCTCCTCGATGAGCTTCTGGTGGCGGCGCTGCACCGAGCAGTCGCGCTCGCCGAAATGGATCACCTTGCCGTGGGCGTCGCCCATGAGCTGGATCTCCACGTGCCGGGGATTCACCAGGTACTTCTCGAGGTACACGCCGTCGTTGCCGAAGGCCGCGCCGGCCTCGGTGCGGGCCGCCACGTAGTTCCGGCGCAGCTCCTCCTCGTCCCACGCCACGCGCATGCCCTTGCCGCCGCCACCGGCGGTGGCCTTGATGATCACCGGGTAGCCGAAGCGTTCGGCCGCCAGGGCCGCCTCCTCCACCGAATCGACCAGCCCCGTGCCCGGCACCACCGGGACCTCGGCCTCGACGGCCATGGTGCGGGCGGTGGCCTTGTCCCCCATCTGCCGGATCACCGCGGCGCTGGGACCGATCCAGGTGAAGTCGTTCTCGGCGCAGATCTCGGCGAACTCGGCGTTCTCGGCGAGGAAACCGTAGCCCGGATGGATGGCCTCGGCGCCGGTGATCTCGGCCGCCGCGATGATGTTGGGAATGCGCAGATAGCTCTCGGCACTGGTCTTCTTCCCCACGCACACCGACTCGTCGGCGTACTTCACGTGGAGCGAATGGGCGTCGGCGGCCGAGTGGACCGCCACCGTCTGGATGTCCAGCTCCCGGCACGCCCGCATGACACGCAGGGCGATCTCGCCCCGGTTGGCAATGAGGATCTTCTTGAACATGCACGACTTCCTGTATGGGCCCGAAGGGATTCGGTCACCCGCCGGGTCCGGTCCACCTCCGTGGGAGCCGCCGGCGGGCAGGGCTCGGGGCCGCTGCCGGGCGCGTCCGGACGGATCCGGATCGGCGGCCTGCGGCCATGGGGGATTCGCGGCCCCTATTTTGGCTGCCGCCCCCCCGCCTTGCAAGGGAAACGTTGGCCCCGGCGACCGCCCCGCCACCCCACAAAAAAGCCCCGGGTGGCCGATGGGGCCACCCGGGGACGCCGGTTCGCAGGCGGGAGCGGGGATCAGATCTTCTCGAGCTCCTTCTCCTCGTCCTTGGTCGCCTCCTCGAAGCGGTCCCACGTGGTGTCCGAACTGCCCTGGATGCCCTTGACCCGCAGCTGGAACTCGTGCGGGTTGCTGCTGGCCTTGGTGGCCGCCTCCAGGGTGATCTTGTTCTCCTTGTAGAGCTGCATCAGGGACTGGTCGAAGGTCTGCATCTGGTACTGGATGAAGCCCTCCTGGATCGCCTGGTGGATCCGCACGGTCTTGTCGGCCTCGCGGATGTACTCCTTGATGGTGCTCGTGTTGATGAGGACCTCGCAGGCCGGGTACCGCCGCAGCCCGTCCGCGTCGGCCACGAGACGCTGGGAGATGATCGATTGCAGGGTCGAGGCCACCAGGTAGCGGATCTCCTGCTGCTGATGCGGCGGGAAGAAGCTGATGATGCGGCTGATGGTCTGGGTCGCGTCGGTCGTGTGCAGGGTCGAGAGCACGAGATGACCGGTGTCCGCGGCGGTCAGCGCGATCTTCATGGACTCGGCGTCCCGGATCTCGCCGATGAGGATGACGTCCGGGTCCTGCCTCAGGACATGCTTGAGGGCCTCGGCGTAACTGCCGGTGTCACAGCCGATTTCACGCTGACTGATGATGCTCTTGCGGTCGCGATGCAGGAACTCGATCGGGTCCTCGATGGTGATCACATGGCGCGAACTCTCGCGGTTGATGATGTCGACGATCGAGGCGAGGGTCGTCGACTTGCCACTGCCCACGGTTCCCGTAACGAGCATGAGCCCGCGGGGCTTGAGGGCCAGTTCCTTGATCACCGGCGGCAGGTCGAGCTCCTCGGGCGTCTTGATCTCCACGGGAACGTGACGGAAGACCATGGCCACGCTGCCCCGCTGGACGTAGAAGTTCGCCCGGAACCGCGCCACGCCGGGCACGCCGAAGGCGAAGTCGATCTCGCGGGTGGCCTCGAACTGCTCGCGCTGGGCCGGTGCCAGGATCTGCTGCGTCACCGCGGCCATGTCCTGGATCGTCGGCGGTTCGTACTCGCCGTAGACCAGGGTGCCGTTGATGCGGAAACAGGGCGGCGTCGCCACCTTCAGGTGCAGGTCGCTCGCCCCCCGGGCGATCATCTCCTTGAGGATCTTCTTGATATCCATGCGACGGGCTCTCCTGGGCCGGGTTCGGACGCGCCGGGGCCCACGCCGGGCCCGGCATCTGGTTCCGATTTCGGCCGGATCCGGCCCGACTTGAGCCGGGATCGGCGCCCGTCGAAACGCCGAAACCGCCCCTGGGGGCGGTTTCGGCGGGTTCAGACGCGATCCGGAACGTTCCGGACGGATCCGGACGGATCCGGCGGAACCGGGATCAGTCCGGGTCGACGAGGAAGAGCACGGCTTCGGCCTCGACCGGGCCGCCATCCTCCAGGAGGATCTCCTTGATGGTGCCGCCGAATTCGGCTTCGATCTCGTTCATGACCTTCATGGCCTCGATGATGCAAAGGGTCTGGCCCGCAGCCACGTGGTCGCCCACGCTGACGAAGGCCGGACTGGTCGGCGAGGGCGAGCGGTAGAACGTGCCCACGATGGGCGAACGGACATCCTTCCACTTGCCGCGGGTCGCGTCGGCCGCGGGAGCCGCCGGGGCCTCCGCCACCGCCGGCGCCGCCGCGACCGGAGCCGCCACCGCCGGCAGGGGCACCTGCACGGGCGCGGGCATCATGGTCGGCGCTCCGTAGGTGTGGGCCGCCGACTTCTGGATGCGGACGGTCGTGTCCTGGTGGCTGACCTCCAGCTCCTCGATGCCGCTTTCCTCCACCAGCTTCACCAGCTCGCGGACCTTCTTGATGTCCATCCCCTGTCCTCCGCTTTCCTCGGCCTTGGCCATGAATCCGCCTTTCGGTGTCCGGGCCTACGCCCGCCCCAGGTACTTGCCGGTCCGCGAGTCGACCTTGATGATCTCGCCTTCCTCGATGAACAGGGGCACCTGCACGACCAGCCCCGTCTCCATCGTCGCCGGCTTCGAGCCGCCCTGGGCGGTGTCGCCACGCACGCCGGGATCGGTCTGGGCGATCTGCAGCTCGACGGTGAGGGGCGGCTCCACCGTCAGCGGCTTCTCCTCCAGGAGCAGCACGCTGCACAGGTCGCTCGCCTTGATGTAGAGGGGCACGTCCCCGAGGGCGTCCCGGTGCAGCTGCAGCTGCTCGTAGGTCTCGGTGTTCATGAAGACGTAGTCCTCGCCGTCCGGGTACAGGTACTGGAACGTCCGGCGCTCGAGCCGGACCTCCTCGACCCGCTCCCCGGCCCGGAACGTCTCCTCGACGACCTTGCCGTTCTCGATGTTCTTGAGCTTGGTGCGCACGAACGCCGGGCCCTTGCCGGGCTTCACGTGCTGGAACTCGGCAATCGACCACAGCCCATTCTTGTGGCGCATGGTGAACCCGGTGCGGAAATCACTGGTATCGGCCAAAGCGGTCCTCCAGATGCAAAACGGTCCTCGGAATCCAACCGTGGCAACGGGTCCTCCCGCATGATCCGGGCATTGCGGCGGATTTGCCACCAAAAAATCCGCCTATTGATAACACCCGGATGCCGCTCTGGCAATGTCGAACGGCCCTCTTGCCGCCGCCTAGCGGGCCGGACCCGTGCCGAGCAGTCCGGCCATGCCCTGGAGGGCCAGCCGGTACCCCTGGACCCCGAAGCCGCGCACACCCGCCGTCACCACGTCGGCCAGCAGGTTCGTGCGCCGGAAGGGCTCGCGGGCGTCGGGATTGGACAGGTGGAGCTCGATGACCGGAATGGAGACGGCCGACACGGCGTCGCGCACGGCCACCGAGGTGTGGGTGTAGGCGGCCGCGTTGAGGATCAGGCCCGCCGCCCCGTCGCCCGCCGCATGGATCAGCTTGACGAGATCGCCCTCGCCGTCGGTCTGGGCGAAGACGAGTTCGAGACCGGACTCCGCGGCCCAGTCCCGGCACAGGTCGGCCAGTTCCGACCAGGTCGTGTGGCCGTAGATCTCCGGCTCCCGGCTTCCGAGGCGGCCCAGATTGGGACCGCCCAGCATGTGGACCAGGGGTTTCACGGCGCCGCTCCCTCCTCGTCGCCCCGGATCCGATCGATCCAGTCGGCGAAGCTCCGCTTCTCGGCCGCCCGTCGGGCGGCCAGGTGCTCGTTGCGGCTGGCCGCGACGGTGCCGTCCCGCGGGGCATCGTCGGTCGTCACCGGCCCGAGCGCCACGATCCGCTCGCGCACGTCGTCGCGGTCGGGCGCCAGTTCATGCAACCGCTGCAGGGCCGCGAGGGCCTTGGCCCGGTAGCCCTGGGCGATGTAGATGTCGACCAGGGTCAGGGTGATCAGGCCGTCGCCCGGCTGCCGACGGTCGGGGCCCGGGCGCCCGCTTCCCGGCGGCTCGACGGCACGGCCGGCCCCGTCTGCCACGGGCGCCGTTTCGCCTGCCGGCGGGGTGGCTCCCCCAACGGGATCCGGCGAGGCCGCCTCGTCCCCTTCCGCGAGGCCGGACACCGCCGCCGCTTCGCCGGCCGCGTCGAGGCACTCCCGGGCCGCCGCCGCCGCCGCGGTCCAGGTCCCGTTGTCCGGCTCGAGTCCGGCGAGGTACTCGAAGTGGGCCGCCGCCTCCGACCAGTGTCCCGCATCGCGTGCGCGTTCGGCGAGGAGTCGGCGGGCCACCAGGTTGTCGGCGTCGTGCTCCAGAACCCGGGTCAGGACCCGCTCGGCGTGGGCCAGACGACCGGCGTCGAGAAGCGCGTGCCCGAGGATGACCAGCCCCCCGTGGAAATCCGGATGCCGCGCCACGCCGTCCTCCAGCAGGGCGAGGGCCTCCGGGATGCGTCCGGCCTGGCGCAGCAGGTCGGCCAGCGGCGCGAAGGCACGGCTGTCCGGCGCCGCCTCGAGGCGGCGCCGGCAGACCCGGATCCGTTCGTCGAGGGGCGACACCGTCATGCGCCGTCCTCGTCCTTCAGGGCGTCGCCCACCACGGCCATGTCGTTCCATTCTCCCGCCATGTCCGCCGGCGCGAACCGTGCGGACACGGCGGCGACCAGGTCGCCGCCGGCCGAGAGGGCCGCGGCGTCGGCGCCGTCGAGCAGGCCGCAGGCGCAGCGAGCCGCGCCCTCGCCGACCATGCGGGCCACCTTGCGCGCGAAGACCCGGCTCATGGCCGCGGTCGTCGCCGCCGCCGGGTCGCCGGCCTCGGCCAGGCGCGCGGCCTTGGCGGCGAAGGCCGCCCCCACCTCGCAGGCCGTCATCATGTCGGCGAACTGGAACATGACGATCTGGTGGCGCGTCTCGCGGGCCTTGTGCATGTGCAGCACGACGTCGTTCAGGCCGCGCATGGCCGCAGCGACCAGGCTGGCCCCCACTTCGCCATGGGCCGCGTGCAGTTCGTCCATCCCGGCCGCGAGGTTCGCGTAGAACCCGCCCTTGGAGCGGACGGTCTCCTTCCAGCGGTACATGCTGATGATCGACTGCTGGATCTCGCTCGTGCCCTCGTAGATCGACGTGATGCGCACGTCGCGGCGCATCTTCTCCACCACGTACTCGCGGGCGTAGCCGTAGCCGCCGAGGGCCTGGATGGCCGCGTCGGCCGCGCGGTTGCCGGCCTCGGTGCCCCAGTACTTGGCGATGCTGCCCTCGGTGCCCATGTCGGTGCCGCCCTCGTCGATGAGCAGGGCCACGTGCTCCATGTGGGCGCGGCCGGCGGCCAGGTCGATCCAGTTGTCGACGATGAGCTTGAAGAGGTAGCCTTCCTTCTCGACCAGCGGCGCGCCGAACTGCTCGCGCTGCTTGGCGTACCTCAGGGCCCGCCGCAGCGGCGCCTGGCCGCCGCCGATGCCGAAGGCACCGACCATGAGGCGCGTGTAGCCGAAGACGGCATTGGCCTGCTTCAGGCCGACCCCCTCCTCGCCGCCGATGAGATTCTCCGCCGGCACCTCGACGTCCTCGAGCAGCACGCCGGTGGTGTTGCTGGCGCGGATCCCGTGCTTGTCCTCGTGTTTGCCCACCGACAAGCCGGGCGTGCCCTTCTCCACGGCGAAGAAGCTGGGTCCCGCCGGCGTCTTGGCCAGGATGGTGTAGAGGTCGGCCACGCCGCCGTTGGTGATGAACTGCTTGGCGCCGTTGAGCCGGTAGCCCGTCACCTGGCCGTCGGGCCCGATGATCTGGTCGGCGGTGGTCTTCAGGCCGGCCACGTTGCTGCCCGCCTCGGGCTCGGTCACGCCGTAGGCCACGATGAGTCCCTCGCCCGCGATGCGCGAGAGCCACTTCTGCTTCTGCGCTTCGGTGCCGCCGACCAGGATCGGATCGGTCCCGAGGCAGATGGCCAGGAAGGCCGTCGCCACGCCGAGATCCCACGACGCCATCTCCTCGCTCACGCGGCAGATGTCCCGGGCGCCGCCGCCGAGACCGCCGTACTCGGCGGGCAGGAAGATCAGGTGCAGGCCCACGTCCGGACTGAGCAGCTTCTGGATGGTGGCGGTGGGGAACTCGTCCTTCTCGTCCAGTTCCATGATGCGGCCGTCCGGCAATTCGCGGCCGACCACCTGCCGGAGCGTCTGGATCACCATCTCGGTCATTTCGGGGGAAAGTCCGGCGGGAGCGTTCATGGCCCCTTCCTCTCTGCGGTTGGTCCGGGACTTGGCAGTGTCCGGTTGTCCTTGGTTGCGACGGCGGCACCACGGCGATGCGCCCGCCCACGTCGGGAAATCACGTCAGGGTATGTCGATGCGGCCCGAGCCGACGAGGACGCACTGTCCGCCGACCCGGATGGCCCGTGCCTGCCCGTTGCGGATCTCGGCATCGACGACGATGCGGCTGGGCCGGCCGAGTTCGAGTCCCTGTTCCACGACGACGCGCACCGTGGGCTCGGCGCGCACCAGCCGATGCTTCACGAGGTAGGCCATGAGGGCCCCGGTGGCGGCCCCGCTGGCCGCGTCCTCGGGAATGCCGAAATGCGGGGCGAACATGCGGCAGTGCACGGTCGCGTCGGCGGCGACGGTCTCGCAGGTGAAGACGAAGAGGTCGCCGAAGCCGAGGTCGCGGGCGATGGCGTCGGCCTCGCGCCGCCGCAGGTTGATGGCGTCCATGGCCTCGAGGGAACCGAGGGGCACCACGTGGATCGGCAGACCGGTCGAGATCACCTCGCAGGGCAGCCCCGTGATGGCGATCTCCTCCTCGGCCAGACCGAGGGTGCGCGCGACCTTGCTGCGGTGGAAGTACTGCCCCATGAACACGGGGTCGTCCTGCTGGAGGCTGTAGGTGACGGCCCCGTCGTCGTGGCGCGTCCAGACCAGGTAGCGCCCCGCCTCCAGTTCCCAGGTGAAGGGCGCCGGTTCGCCGTCGCCGGCGTCGCGGTCGCGGCGACGGAGGTGATCGAGGGCGAACGTCGCGCCGAGGACCGAATGTCCCGCGAAGGGGATCTCGGCCGCCGGCGTGAAGACGCGCAGCCCGGAGCGGTCGTCGCCGCCGCTGCGTGCCGGCACGATGAACGCCGTTTCGCCGGCGCCCAGTTCCATGGCCAGGTTCTGCATCATCGCCTCGGGGACCCGGTGGCCGTCCGGGAAGAGGTAGAGTCGGCTGCCGCCGAAGGGGCGGTCGGTGAACACGTCGATGAGCAGGAATTCCAGTTCCATGTCAGCCTGTCGCCCGGGAGTTCGCGTCCGTCAGCGCGCCGCCGGCACGGCCGACGGCTTCGTTGCAGAAATTAACACAATGACCGGTGCCGGCCAAGGGGTTAAGGGGCGAAAACGCCCGTCAGGGCGGGGAATCCGGGCGATCGGCCTCAGCCGGCGATGATCACGGTGGCCACGGCGTACTCGCGCTCATGGCTGAGCGAAACCAGCGCGTGGCGCCCGCCGCGGTGGCCGAGGGCGTCGGCGGCCGCCCCGTCGAGGACGAGCCGGGGCGCGCCGTCGAGGTCGCTGCCGACGGCCACCTGGCGGTAGCCGATGTGCCCGATGGGGCCGCCGAGAGCCTTGAGGAAGGCCTCCTTCGCGGCCCAGCGGGCCGCCGCCACGGCGGGGCGCTCCGCCGGCGGTGCGGCCGCAATGCGTTCCCGCTCCTCGGGGCTGAAGCAGCGCGCGAGAAAGCGCTCCCCGTGCCGGTCGAGGAGAGCGGCCATGCGCGCCACGGCGACGATGTCGGTGCCCAGGCCGATGACGCTCAATACGCCCCCTTCCGTTCGATCACCGCCGGCAACGTGCGGGCGAGGATCCCGAGGTCGAAGGCCAGGCTGGCGTTCGCCACGTACTCCCGGTCCAGACGCATCCACTCCTCGAATTCCAGGTGGCTGCGCCCCGAGACCTGCCACAGGCAGGTCAGGCCGGGTTTGACCAGCAGCCGGGCCGCCTGCTCCGGCGTGTACTCCGCCACCTCGGACGGGATCTGCGGACGCGGCCCGACGATGGACATCTCGCCCCGCAGGACATTCAGCAGCTGCGGAAACTCATCGAGGCTGCTGCGGCGCAGGAAGCGGCCCACGCGCGTGATGCGGGGGTCGTCCTTGATCTTGAAGGCCGCACCGGAGGCTTCGTTCAGGTGGGAGAGTTCGTCCTTGCGCGCCTCGGCGTCGACGGCCATGGAGCGGAACTTGTAGCAGGGGAAGACGCGTCCGCGGTAGCCGACCCGCTCCTGCCGGAAGAAGATCGGTCCCCGCGTCTCGAGCCGGATGAGCGCCACGATGAAGGGGAAGAGCGGCAGGATGAGCAGCAGGCCCCCGCACGACGCCACCAGGTCGAAGACCCGCTTGACGAAGCGGTAGACGAGGCCGGGGCGCCGGTCCGGCGTCCCGGCCCGGGCCACGAAGGCCGCGAAATCCGCGTCCGAACCGTAGAAGTTCTCAGGACTCATGGTCTCCGATCCGGTTGGAGCGGCGTTCCCAGGTCATGACCACCACGCCGGGGAAGGTGGCCTCGGTGCGCAGCAGGCCCGCCCGGGACAGCGCCGCCGGCAGCAGCCCCTGCGGATCGAAGTGCCACGCCCGCGCCAGCACCACGCGGCAGAAGTCGTGGCCGGCCAGGACCGCGGCCACGAAGCGGTCGGCCTCGGCCGGGCTCGCCAGCGGCGGCCAGCCGAAGCTGTCCAGCAGTTCGTGGCCGCCCCTATCGTAGTAGGCGTAGACGGTGGTGACCACCGGCACGAGCACCGTGCCGGAGGCCGGCCGGGCCGCCGCCACGTGGGCCACCGCGGCCCGCACGTCCGCCTTGGCGTACTTGTCGGCACCATAGTAGCCGCCCAGCGACCAGACGGTCAAACCGACCAGCAGGCCGGCTACCCCCAACTCGATCCGCCGGGGCAGCCGGGCCAGGCCGGCGCCCGCCAGGAGCAGCAGCCACGGCACCACGACCGCCACGTAGCGCGGGTTCCACGGTTTGACGTTGCGCACCGCCAGAAGGATGAGCACGGCCACCGGCACGGCGATCCAGAGGGCCAGCAGAACCGTACGCCGCCGTTCCCGGTCGCCCAGCCCCGCCCCGACCGCGACCGCCGCCGCGACGCCCGCCGCGCCGAGCACCGGCGCGTACCCCATGAGGACGGCCAGACGGTCGGGCTGGTGCAGTTCGCGCAGGGAGGGCCCGAGGCTGTAGCCGAAGAGGAACGTGAAGAAGGCGTAGGGTACGGCCAGCGGCGAGAACGTCGTCTCGCCGCGCAGGGCGGCACCGGTCTCGGCCCCCGGCACGACCCGATCGATGGCCCAGATGCCCGCCGCCTTCAGGAGCCAGGGGGCCGACAGGAGCACCGCCAGGGCGAAGGCGAAGATCCAGCCCCCCCAGGCCCGGCCGGTGGCGGGTCGGTGCAGCGTCAGCAGCGACAGCCCCATGGCCGCCAGCAGGAAGACGCCCGACAGGTTGCTCAGCACCATGGCCGCCCCCGCCAGTCCGAAGCCCACGACCGCCCCCGGCACCGGGCCGCGGCGCACGAGTTCGAGGTAGGCCCAGCCGGTGAGCACCGCGAACAGGAGCAGGAAGGAGTAGCCCCGGCCTTCCTGGCTGTACCAGACCAGGAACGGATTCAGCGCGAAGAGCAGCAGCGCCAGACGGGCGCCCCGCGGGGCGAGCACGCGGCCGGCCAGCAGTCCGAAGAGCGGCACGGCCACGATGCCGGCCAGCAGCGCCGGCAGCCGCAGCATGAGTTCGGTGTCCCGGGCGTGGGTCAGGGGCCACACCGCCGCCAGGTAGAGCGGACCCTGGATCGTGTCGAGGAACTGTTCGACGAAGCCGTAGCCCGCCGCCGGATGCACCGCGCGCCAGGTGAGCATCTCGTCGACCCACACCGACGGCCGCGTCACGAAGAGGATCCGCAGCAGCGCTCCGACCAGGGTCAGCACCCAGACGACGCGGCCACCGACACCCGCCGGCGCGGCTTCGCGCCGGTCGAGCCAGTCGGCCCGGGGAACCCAGGACCGGCGCGCGGGGATGTCGTTCATGGTTCGCTCCCGGCCGGACGGCTCAGCGGGTGAAGGCCGGGCGCTCCCGCAGCGGGGTGCCGGGCCGGAATTCCTTCAGTTCGACGTCGATGGATCCCACGGGCACCTTGGTCTTGATCAGGACCGGGACGCGGTGCTGGTCGGCCGTCACGTAGAGGGTGATCTTCCCTTCGTGCTTGAAGAGCCCCTCCCCCTCGAGGACCGGTTCCACCACGTAGCAGTCGAAGGTGCCCGCCTCCACCGTGACGGTCTCGCGACCGTGGACGATGACCTGCAGATCATAGGTCTTCCGGCTGCTGTGCGCGAGCAGCGAGTACGTGTCGCCCGCACCGAGATCGAGGTTGCGCACGAAGAAGACAGCCGACAGCACGTCCTGGATCCCGCTGGCGATGTCGAACTTCTGGCCGTCGGCGTAGTGGGCGACCTCGTCCTCGTGATCGAAGGAGATCTCGACGGTCTTCTTGTAGTCGCCTTCGCGCAGGCGCTTGTGGAAATAGCGCGTGTAGAGCCGTTCGACATCCATGTAGCTGATGATCTTGTCGCGCACCTTGTAGAAGGACGAGAAGAACCGGTTGCTGTTGGCGGTCGACTGCAGTTCGTAGCAGGTGTGCCCCTGGTAGGTCGTCAGTCCGACCACCTCGAGGGTGCCCTCGCCCGCGTTCACCGGACCGTATCCGATGGAGTACACCATGCGCTCGCCCGGACCGAAAACCGTCGGCGCGGGCTCGACGCCGGCCGGGACCTCGTCGGCCGCCCCGGCCGGCCCCCCGACCGCCAGGAGGGCGGCCAGCAGGGTCGCCGCGACGAAGGCGGCGGCGGCGCCGGGGCGTTGGGAACGCTGATCACGGATTGTCACGTGCGATCTCCTTCTGCGGACTCCGCCCGAGCCGGGCGAGCATCCGCTCCACCGAAGCAATGACCGTGCCGCTGTCCAGATCGTCCAGGCACGGATGGCCCGGCACCGGGCACTCCGTCAGGTCGCAGGGCGCGCACGGCACCGGATTCCGCACGGAAACATGGCGCGGCGTGGGCGGGTTCCATCCGCCCGGATCGGTGGGGCCGAAAATGGTCACCGTCGGCCGGCCGAGGGCCGCGGCCAGATGACGGGGACCGCAATCCGTGCCCACGAACAGGGCCGCCCGGGACAGCAGGAAGGCCAGCTCCGGCAGGGTCGTGGGCGGCGCCAGCAGGCCGACCGGGAGGTGGCCCAGACCCTCGACCAGCCACTCGTCACCGGGCCCGGCGATGAGCACCGGATTGGCCCCGCAGCCGGGGAGCGCCCGCAGGAGGTCACCCACGTGGCGGACCGGCCACTGCTTGGCCGCCCAGGTGGCGCTCATCACCACCGCCGTCGGCACGCCCGGGCGGGCCCGCCACGCGTCCGCCCAGGCGGCGAGCTCCGGCCGCATCTCCCCGGCAGCGTGGCCGTCCATGGCGGCAGCGGCGAACCCGTCGCGCCAGGGCAGCGTCTCGACGCCCAGGGCGCGCAGCGGATCGAGGAAGGCTTCGCCGGCGAAGCCGCGCAGCGCGCGCCCCCCCGCCCGGTTGCGGGGCACCTTGACGTTGTAGGCCCAGCGGCGGCGGGGCAGGTCGTAGCCGACGCGCACCGGCGCCCCCGACAGGATGGTCCACAGGGCCGTGCGCGGATTGCCGAGCCAGTCGATGACCAGGTCGTAGTTCTCGCGCCGGAGCCGCCGCAGCCAGGACTCCCCCGCCGGCAGCGGCCACGGCAGGATCCGCACCTCCGGCGCCAGCCCGGCCAGCAGCGGCGCGAACGGGCGGTCGATGACCAGGTCGATGCGGGCCCGGGGCCAGGCCCGGGCCACCTCCAGCACGGCCGGCAGGGTGACCAGCGCGTCGCCCAGGGCCTTGCGGCGGATCAGGAGGATGCGTCGGAAGTCCCGGCGGGCCATCATGGCGCAGCCGTCCCGTCCCGCCCGAACAGGGCGACGGCCGCGTCCAGGACGTCGGCGGGCGCGAGGTCCGGCAGGCAGATGAATTCGCCGCAGGTGTGGCGATCGCAGGGGTGGCACGCCGGTCGTGTCGCCAGGACCCGGAAGGGGCCGAGACCTTCGTACGGAAACCAGATGGCCGGATCGGTCGGGCCGAAGAGGCCCAGGGTGGGTACGCCCAGGCCCACCGCCAGGTGCATGACCCCGCCGTCGGCGCTGATCACGCCCGCGGACGCCGCGAGCAGCCGGCGCACGCCGCTCAGCCCGCCGGGGGGCAGCACCTCGATTCCCTCGTCCGGCAGCTCGGCGGCAAAGGCGCTCCAGTCATCCTGTCGCCCGGGCGGGATGAGCACCTGCAGCGGCCGGTTCGAGCGGCCGCTCCAGGCCGCCACCAGTTCCCGCCAGTGCGCGGCCGGCCACTCCTTGGTGGGCCACGTGGCCGCCGGCGCGAGCACGACCGGCGCGCCCGGGGCCGGGGCCCGCTCGCAACCGGCGATGCGCGGCGCGAGGGAGCCCGGCGGGAATCTCCCGGCGGCCCAGGTCACGAGGTCCTGCCCGGTCCCGGCGTGCACGAGGGTCGCCAGGCGGCAGAGATGCTCGCCGAGCCCGCCGGGCGCCAGATCGCCGAGCGGAAGCTCCGGCAGATCCGGGCGCAGCACCACATGGGTGTAGAGTCGCCGCCGGCTGCCGCGGGTGCCGCCGATGCGGCGCGGGATGCCTGCTAGGCGCAGCAGCCAGGCGCTGCGCGGATTGAAGAAGAGGTCGACCGCCAGGTCGTAGCGGGCGGCCCGCAGTTCGGCCACCATGCCCAGGGTGCCTCGCGCCGGCCCCGTCGCGGCCCCCGTGGCCGGCACGCGGGCGCGGGCGTCGGCCCCGCGGCGGCGGGCGCCGAGCCGATGGATCCGATCGAGATGCGGATGTCCCTCCAGGACCGGGGCGTGGGCCGCCTCGCAGAGGTAGCCGATGCGCAGCTCGGGGTCTCCGGCCCGCAGCACCTCGGCCAGGACGGTGGTCATGACCACGTCGCCCAGGTAGCGCAGCCGCGTCAGCAGCACCGACGAGACCGGCTTGCCGTCGAGCAGCCAGCTCACGCCTCGCCTCCCGGCGTCGCGGCCAGGATCCGGTCGACGGCGGCCGCGAGGTCGTCGGCCACGAAGACCCGGTCGTCGCCAGCCCAGCGGGTCCGGACCGCCTCCTCCTGGCCGCGCCCGTAGCCGGTGCGCACCAGCACGCCGCCCAGGCCGGCGTCGCGGCCGAGGGCCACGTCGCTGGCCTTGTCCCCCACGACCCAGGAACGCGCCGGATCCCAGGTCAGGTCGCGCGCCGCCTCCCGGAGCAGCCCCGGGCGCGGCTTGCGGCACGGGCAGTCGTCAGCGGGGCCATGCGGGCAGTAGTAGAAGGCGTCGAAGCGCGCCCCGGCGGCGGCCAGGTCGGCCTCGATCCGCTCCATCACGGCGCTGAACTCGGCTTCGCCGAAATAGCCGCGCCCGATGCCCGACTGGTTGGTGACGCCGATGAGAAGCCAGCCCTCCGCGCGGGCACGCGCCAGGGCCGCGGCGACGCCGGGCAGCAACGCCACCCCGTCGGGATCGGCGAGGTAGTCGCGGTCGGCGATGACGACCCCGTCGCGGTCGACGAACAGCGCCGGCGGGGGCGGACCGCCGTCGGCTGCGGCCGGATGGGCGGGACCCTTCCAGGTGGGCATCAGCTTCGCTCCTCGGTGGCCGCCCCGCGCCGCGCGACCAGGTCGCAGGCCGCGGCGAAGACCTCGGCCCCGCCGATGGTGGCGAGGCAGAACTCGGGCTGGTTGCAGGTGCGCCGGTAGCAGGGCCGACAGGGAAACCCCGCGGCCGTTACGGCGGTGGTCCAGGGACCGAGCGGTCGCGTCCAGTCCGGATTCGACGAACCGAACACCCCGACGGTCGGGACCCCCAGCGCGCCGGCTACGTGCATGAGGCCGCTGTCGTTGCCCACGAAGGCGGTCGCCGCCCTGAGGACCCGCACCACCTCCACAAGGTCGGTGCGTCCGGTGAGGTCGACCAGATCGGCCGCTTCCGCCCAGGCCGCAGCGGCACGGCGGCGGCTGCCGGAGCACAGCGCCGCGGCGAACGGTGCGGCTGCCGCATCGCCGAGGAAGACCACGCGGGCGCCCGCGTCGCGGACCGCCGCCTCGACCAGCTCGGCCACCCGCGCGGCCGGCCAGGACTTGGCCTCTCCGTAGGTGGTGCCCGGCGCCACGACCCACAGCGGCCGCTCGTCGGGCAGAGGCTGGGCCTCCCAGGCCGCGGTGCCGGCAAGGGATGGCGGTGGCAGGTCGCCGTCGGGCAGAAGGGGGGCCGGCCAGCCCAGATCGGCCACGGCGGCCACCCCCAGATCGAGCAGTTCCCACGCGTGATGTCGGGTCCCGCGCGGCCCGCGGGCCACGGCCGAGCCGAGCAGCCAGTCGCGGCCGTCGCCGCTGTGGCCCACCCGCACGGATGCGCGCGAGAGGGCGGCCACCAGCCCCGCGCGCAGGCTCGGCGGCCCGAGGACCACCGCCGCATAGCCGCCGGCGGCCAGTTCCCGGCCCTGGCGCCAGAGCCCCCCCAGGCCGGCGTGGCGTCCGCCGCGCTCCACCGGGAGCAGGGAACCGACCCGCGGATCGTCCCGGAAGAGCGGAGCCCAGGCCGGGCGCACGGCCACGTCGACCCGCCCGCCATCGCCGGCGGCCGCGGCGGCGCGGGCCAGGTGGTCGAGCAGGGGCGTGGCCATGACGACGTCGCCCAGCCAGTTGGGCATGTGCAGGAGGATTCGCCGGGTGGGCACCGCCGCCGGCCTAGCCATCGCGCGAGGGCGGGCTCGCCGGAATCACCCGCGAGGCGGTGCTGGTGCGGCCACCGGTGACGGCCTCGACCGCCTCCATGAGGGTCTCGATGTCGACCTTCTCCCCCTTGGTGACGCGGATCACGCGGGCCCGGGGACGGTCGGCCGGCTCCCACTCCGGACCGTCCGCCTTGCTGAAGAGGCCCACCGCCGGCACGCCCAGGGCCACGGCGAAGTGGAAGAAGTCGGTATTGCCCGCCACGAAGAGGTCGCAGTGCGACAGCAGCAGCACCATCTCGAGCAGCGTCTCGCGCTCGAGTCCCACCGGCACTTCCGAGAGGCTCGTCTCGAACTTCTGCAGGCGGTCCTGCTGGTCCGGATCGGCCAGCGGCAGGATCTTGCACACGAGCTGGCTGCTCAGCTGGCGCACCAGGAACTGCATGTTCTCCAGGGCGAAGGCGTGCCCGGTCTTGGCGACGCCGGGATCGACGCCGATGAGCATCTGATCGGGATTCGGCTTGTGGAAGTGCACCTGCTGCGCCATCTGGCGCACCTTGTCCATGGGCAGGGGCCAGCGCGGGTTCATCTCGTCGGGCTGGAAGCCCAGGAACGGCGCCGCGCGCAGCAGACGGTCGCCGCGGTAGCCCCGCGGTCCGTCGGTCGCCGCGCGCAGTTCGAAGTTGATCGCCGGCCACGAGTCGCCGTGGCTGGGTCCGTAGCGGAAGGCGGCCCCGCTGGCGAGGGCGGCCAGTTCGAGCCGGGGCTGAGGCGAGTACGACATGACCAGGGCCACGTCGTAGTTGGAAGCGGAAAGTTTCCGCAGCATGGCGCCGAAGGCCGGCCGCCACGGATTCAGCTGCCCCTCCTTGTAGATGATGCACTGCCGCGCGAGGCCGCTGGGCACCACCAGGGGCGCATGCTTCTCCGGCAGCAGGAAGTCCATCTTCGAACCCGGATGGCGCCGGCGGACGGCGGTCAGCAGGGGCATGTGGAAGAGCACGTCGCTCAGGTCGCCGGGATCGATGCAGAGGATGCGCGAATCTTCGCGCAGGGCTCCCGGCACCGTGAAGGCGGCCTCCTGCCCCTTGCGGAAGAAGGGGCGCATGAGCGAACTGATGATCTTGTGCTCGGCCAATTCGTCCCCCTACGAGACCACGTCCGGGAGGATCGCCTCCCACACCTCGTCGACGTGGCTGACGGGCACGAACGCGATCTCCTGCCGCACCTCGTCGGGTATGTCGTGCAGATCGACCTCGTTGGCGGCGGGAAGAATCACCCGCTTGATGCCCACGCGGTGGGCGGCCAGCACCTTCTCGGTGAGCCCGCCGATGGGCAGCACCGCGCCGGTCAACGTGATCTCGCCGGTCATGGCGGTGCGGCGGTCGATGGCCCTGTTCACCATCAGCGAGAGCAGCACGCTGGCCATGGCGATGCCCGCGCTCGGGCCGTCCTTGGGCACGGCCCCGGCCGGCAGGTGGATGTGCACGTCGCGCTTGGTGAAGAAGTCGACGAACTCCTTGCGGGCGCCGAAGCGGTTGCGCAGGTAGCTGAAGGCCGCCGACGCCGACTCCTGCATGACGCTGCCCACCTGGCCCGTGAGATTGAGGGCCCCGCGCCCACCGGGCAGGCTCAGTCCCTCGATGTAGAGGATCTTGCCCCCGACCTGGGTCCAGGCGAGGCCCGTGCACACGCCCGGCTTCAGGTGGCGGCGCAGGCGCTGCCCCGAATAGCTGGGGGGCCCGAGGAAATCCTCGAGGTTGCGCGCGCCGACCACCTCGCGCTTGCGTTTCCCCTTGGCGACGCCGGTGGCCACCTTGCGGCACACACCGCCGATCTCGCGCTCGAGGTTGCGCACGCCGGCCTCCCGCGTGTGGTCCTCGATGATCTTCATGAGGCCCGCGTCGGTGATGCGGATGTGCTTGCCGGTGACCCCGTTGGCTTCCATCTGCCGGGGCAGCAGGTAGCGCTTGGCGATCTGCAGCTTCTCGAGGTTGGTGTAGCCGGCGAGCTGGATCACCTCCATGCGGTCGAGCAGCGGCCGCGGGATCGTGTCGAGCATGTTCGCCGTCGTGATGAACATGACCTTCGACAGGTCGAAGGGCAGCGTCAGGTAGTGGTCGGTGAAGTCGGAGTTCTGTTCGGGATCGAGCACCTCGAGCAGGGCGCTGGCCGGATCGCCGCGGAAGTCCTGCCCCAGCTTGTCGATCTCGTCGAGCATGAGCACCGGATTGTTGGTGCCGCATTCCTTGATGCCGGCGATGATGCGGCCGGGCATGGACCCCACGTAGGTGCGGCGATGCCCGCGGATCTCGGCCTCGTCGCGCATACCGCCCAGGGAGAAGCGGAAGAACTTCCGCCCCACCGCCTCGGCGATGCTGCGGCCCAGCGACGTCTTGCCCACGCCCGGGGGCCCGGCGAGGCAGAGGATCGGGCCGCGGTGGTCGGCCTTCAGCTTGCGCACGGCCAGGTACTCGATGATGCGTTCCTTGACGTCCTCGAGACCGTAGTGGTCGCGCTCGAGGATCTCCTCGGCCGCCTTCAGGTCGAGTTTGTCTTCGCTGGCCTCGTTCCAGGGCAGGTCGAGGATCCAGTCGAGGTAGGTCTTGCTGACCGTGTACTCGCTCGCGCCCGGCGACATGCGGCTGAGGCGGTCGAACTCGCGGTTGGCCGCCGCCAGCACCTTCTCCGGCAGGTCGGACTCGTCGATCCGCGTGCGCAGGTCGTCGAGCTCGACCGAGCCCTCGTCGGTGTCGCCCAGCTCGCGCTGGATCGCCTTCATCTGCTGCCGCAGGTAGTACTCGCGCTGGTCCTTGTCGATGGACTTGCGCACGCGCGTCTGCAGCTTCTGCCCCAGCTCGAGCACGTCGAGTTCGCGCATCACGAGCTTGGAGAGGAGCTGCAGGCGCTTGCGCGGCGAGGCTTCCTCGAGGATCTCCTGCTTCTCCGCCACTTCCACGTCGAGGTTGGTGGCGATCAGGTCGGCGAGGCGGCCCGGGTCGTCGATGTTCATGACGACGACCTTCAGCTCGTCGCTGAGGGTCTCCGAGGCGTCGACGATCTTCAGGAAGTTGTTGGCCACGCCGCGCATGTAGGCGAGGGTGCGGCTGTCGTCCTGCACGTCCTCGGCGATGTGCGAGATGCGCGCCTTCATGTAGGGGGCGTCGGCGAGGAACTCGTCCAGCCGGATGCGCGCGATGCCCTGGCCCAGCAGGCGCATGCTCCCGTCCGGGAAACGCAGCATCTTCTGGATCTTGACGGCGGTTCCCACGCGGTAGATGAGGTCGCGATCGTCGACATCCTCGTCATCGTCCTCGAGTTCCTTCTGGGCGAAGGCTCCGAGGATCTTGTCGCCCGCCAGGCAGTCGTCGGCGAGCTTGACCAGGTTCGTGTCGCTCAGCACCAGGGGCACCATCATGGCGGGGAAGATCACCGCCTCGCTGATGGGCAGGATGGGCAAGTCGGCGGGCAGATGGATCTCGCCATCCATGTCGTCGTCCCTGTGATCCCGCTGGTTGTCCGCCATGGGGTCGTGCTCCTTCCCGGGTCACCCGGTGCGCCCCGTCGCCGCCGGCCGGCCACGGGCTCCGTTCCTGGCTCAGCGCGTGATGGTGATCTGGCGCCGCTGATCGCCCTGGGCCCGTCCCTTGCGGAACGAGACATAGAGGAAACCGGCCCGGTAGCGGGCCTCGGCCGTGCCGGGATCGACCTCGACCGACAGCGGCACCCGCCGGGAGAACGGCCCCACGTTGATCTCCATCTTGTGGAAATGCTTCTTGCCCGGCCCCGAGGAGTCGCGGCGGATGCCCCGCACCAGCAGCGTCTTCTCGTCGGCGAGGACCTCGATCTGGGTGGGGTCCATGCCGGCGAGGTCCATCTGGACGATGAACGAGTCCTCGGTTTCGTAGGCGTCGGTGGCCGGCTTCCAGCTCAGATCGGCTTCGCCCGGCAGGACGCCGCCCTTCTGGGCGTAGGACGTGACGAGGATCTCGAAGATCTCCTCCAGCTCACCCGTGCGGTCCCGCTTGCTCATGACGCCGCCTTCTGACGCAACCGTAAGCCGGCGGAAGGTTCCGCCGGCCAGTTCGTACCTGACTGGGGCTCATGCTACTGCGATGCCCGACCAGCGTCAACAAGCGTCCGGGTCGCCGGGCTGGGGACGGATTCGCGCGCTGTCCGCTCAGTGGAAGCGCCGCAGCACCCCGATGACGACGCCCTGGATGCGCACCTTCTCCTCGGGCACGATGATCACCGGCACGGCCGGGTTGGCGGGCTGCAGGCGGATGCGGGCGCCTTCCCGGTAGTACTGCTTGACGGTGACCGAGTCGCCGTCGACGAGGGCGATGACCGTTTCCCCGTTGCGCGCGGTTTCCCGGGCCTCGACGACGACCGTGTCCCCGTCGCGGATCTGCTCGTCGATCATGGAGTCGCCCCGCACCCGCAGGGCGAAGGTGCGGCCGCGTCCGAGCCACTCGTCGGGCAGGTTGATCTGCTCCTGGTCTTCCAGGGCCTCGATGGGCAGGCCGGCCGCGACCGTGCCGAGGAGGGGCACCTGGGTCAGGCCGCTGGTGCCTTCCTGGCCGACCACCGCGAGGTCACGGCTGGCGTTGCGCCGCTCCCGTTTGAGGAAGCCCTTGTCGACCAGGTGGCTGATGTGTTTGTGCACCGTGGCCACCGACGAGAGCCCGAAGCGCTCGCCGATCTCCTGCAGCGTCGGGGCGTACCCGTTCTCCTCGCTGTACTCGGTGATGTAGGTGAGGATCTGTGCCTGCCGCGGCGTGAGTCCCATGCCCGCCTCCTGCGGTGAACGACCGGCCCATTTGCCGATCGGGCCCAACCTACACGAAACGGTCACGAAAATCCACCGAAAAAACGGTGAAAATTCAGGGCTCCCGACACGGCCCCGGGCGCCGAACCCCATTCTCCCGCAGACCGGCCACTTCGGTCGCGGTGGGCAGGGCCGCGCGCCCGCCCCAGTCGCGGCACTTGAGGGCGGCCACCGCCGCGCCGGCCTCGAGGGCGTCCCGGAACGACTCGCCCCGGACCCGCGCCCACGCGTAGCCGGCGTGGAAGGCGTCGCCGGCGCCGGTCGTGTCCACGACCGGGACGAGGAAGGCCGGGATCTCCAGCGGGCCGGCCGCGTCCAGCGCAACGACGCCGTCCGCGCCGCACGTCTCACCGACCCGTTCGGGGCCGCGCTCCCGCAGGGCCCCCAGGCCCGCGGCGCGATCCGGGACGCCCGTCAGGGCCGCCGCGAAGCCCGCGGCGCCGATGACGTCTGTCGCTGCGGCCACCAGGTCGGCGGTGCCCGTGCGGACCGAGCCCGCGTCCACGACCACGCCCAGGCCCCGCGCCCGGGCGGCCCCGGCGAGAACGGCGGCAGCCGGGGCGTCGTGTCCGTCGCAGTAGAGCAGATCGACCCCCTCGAGCCAGGCCGGATCGACGGCGTCCGCCGGCCAGGCCGGCAGGTCCCCCCGGGACCAGAAGATGGTCCGCCGCTCGCGCGCGGGATCGACCAGGATCACCGCCCGTGGCGAGGCGTGGCCCGCGGCGGTGCGGCACGCCCCCAGGTCGACGCCCGCGGCCTCCAGTTCGGACCGCTGGGCGGCCGCGGCCCGGTCGTCGCCGAACGTGGTCACCAGGCGCACCTCGCACCCGAGTCGCGCGAGGGCCACCGCGGCCGTCGCGCCCGGGCCGCCGCCGCCTTCCCGGATGACCGCGACCTCGCACTTGGTGTCGGGCTCCGGCCACCGCGCCACCGGCAGCGTCACATCCCACGCGTTGTAGCCGAACACGAGAATCCTGGGGCGCGTCCCCGTCATGGCCCACACCGGCCGCCGCTGGCCGGTTGGCACACGGCAACCCGGCGTGATAGATTCGCGCGGGGCCTGCGACCCGCGACGGCCCGGCAGCCCATTCCCATCGAAGGACGCCTCATGAGCTCCTGCCTCTTCTGCGACATCGCCGCCGGCGCGATTCCCTGCGACCGGATTCACGCCGACGACCATCTGGTCGCTTTCCGGGACATCGCACCCCAGGCGCCGACCCACATCCTGATCATCCCGCGCCGTCACATCGCCAGCATGGCCCACTTCGACGGGACCGAGCAGGATCTCGCCGGCGCCATGCTGGTGCTGGCCGCGCAGATCGCCGCGGCCGAAGGCCTCGCCGAGGATGGGTATCGGTGCGTGATCAACTGCGGCGACAACGGCGGCCAGACGGTCGGGCACCTGCACCTGCATCTGCTCGGCGGCCGGTCCCTCTCGTGGCCTCCCGGCTGAGGCCGGGGTGGCCGGCACGCCTACGACCCCCTATCCGCCGTCCGTCCAGCGGGCCCCGGTCACCATCGCGCAGCGGATCTTCATCGGGCTCAGGCCAGACCGTAGACGCCCCTGGACACCCGTTGCACCCGGTCGCTGGTCGAGAGGGTGCGGCGCATCACGTTGTCGAAATTGCTGCTCCGGGTGCGGAAGAGCTTGCCGTCGACGATCTTGGCGAAGAGATCCCGATACGGGACCGGCTTGCCCGCCGCTTTCAGCACCTGCACGATGACGTCTTCGAGGGTCTTCTTCGCGGCGCCCTTGCCCCCGGCTTTCGGAGCGGCCTTCCCGGTGCCCTTCCTGCTCGCTTTTCCGGCGGCCTTCTTCGCGACCTTCTTCGCGACCTTCTTGACGGCTTTCCTGGCCGCCTTCTTCGCCACCTTCTTCTTGCCCTTCCTGCCGGCCGTTCCCGCGGCGGTCTTCGTGGCCTTCTTCGTGGTCGCGCCCACGGGCTTCTTCCGCGCGGATTTCCTGCGGACGACCTTCTTCCGGGCGGCCTTCCGCGGTGACGCCTTGCGACCACCGCCCCCGCCGGTCGCCGCGGTCGCCGATGCCACCAGCGAGTCCAATTCCCGCTCGATCTTACCGAGGTCCGCCAGCAGAACCGCCTTCTCCTTCTCGAGCACGTCGATCCGCTCTCGCGCCGCCAGCAGACGTTTCAGGTCGGCGGTGCTCAGGTCTCGCAGCAGGGCGTCGTGTTTGCGGGGCATCCGGGTCCTCCTCCGTTGCGGGCGATATCCTCTTCGGCCAAGTATGAAACCATAAATATTTGCCGCTGACCAGACGATTCCCGCCGCCCGCCGCGAGCGCACGCTGCGACCGCACACCGCGACCGCACGCCGCGACCGTCCGTGTCCGCCCGTTCGCGCTCGAACTAGTTGGCGATGGCGTAGCGACGCATGTCGGTACCGGTGGGAAGCCGCCGCAGGCACTGGACGGCCTGGCGCTCGTTCGGATTGATGGGATCGAGGCGATCCAGGGTGTCCCCGGCCAATCCCTCGAACATGAGGTACTCCCCGCCCCCGCAGGCCACATGGTTGTACAGGCCCAGGGTGTGGCCGAGTTCGTGGAGACTCACCGTGCGCGCGAACTTCTCGGTGCCGATGGTCGAGAGGATGAAGACCTGCAGTTTCTCGAGAGGCACCGAGCCCAGCGTGCCGCCTCCGGGCTGCAGCAGGCTCACGCGGCCGTACACGCCGCTGATGGACTCGTCGAACCGGCACTGGAGCTGGGCCTGGGCCGGGTCGGTCGTCTCGACGAAGTAGCTCTCCCCCATGACCGAATCCCAGTAGGCCATGGCGAACCGCATGGCGGCGCCGAAATCGACCTCGCCCACCACGACGTCCGGAATGTGCACCCGCAGGGGGAAGTCGTCCCACACATGGAGCACCGAACTCTGGGGATCGGTCGCCACGTACTCCGTGATGCTCATTTCGCGCAGGAAGGTCAGGAACTGCTGGCTGTAGCCGTTGCAGGCGTCGTCGAGTTCGTGGCGCTTGATCAGCCGGACCACGAGGTCGCGCCCGCTCACACTGTCCAGTTCGGCCGACGTGTAGTCGTACCAGCCGAAACCGTTCTCCGACGAGCTCGTCGTGCGCAGCACCACCCGGTCGATGCTCCGCAGCGGCCCGATCCGGAAGCGGCCGTTCAGGTCGGTATTCGTCGAGCGCACGGGGTCGACGAGGGAGACGACGATCCCGGGCAGTTCCGCGTCGGTGTCGTCGAGCACCGTTCCGGACAGCCACCATCCGGTCGTGACCACGGTGTATCCGTTGCCGACGATGGGCGAGAGCTGGTCCAAAGTGTCGACCGCCCGCACGGCGAACCAGACCGCGGCGCCGGGGATCATCCCGTCAGCGGCCCCGTAGACGTCCTGGGGCCGCACCGCACCCGCCCGGTACGGCACCCGGCCCAGTTCCGTCGCCGCATCCCAGTTGGCCGCGCTGATGGGACCGTCGAAGGACACGGCCACGACGTATTCGTCGATCGGATAGGTCGTGGGCGTGACCCGCGCCCACGAGACCAGCACCTCGCCGGCCTCGGGTCCGGCCTCGGCGCTGATGCCGGTCACGGGCGGCGGCAGGGTCGTGGAGCCCGGTCCGACCGTGATCACCCAATAGTAGTTGCGCGCCACGTCGCCGGCCCGCGCGAAGACCCGCAGGGTGTCGAGGCCCAGATGATCCGGGACGTAGTCGTAGCTGAGGGCCTGCCCGACGGTGAAGCCGCCGCGCTCCCAGTTCACCGCGGCCGTGTCCGCTTCGCTCAACACCACCGCGAAGGTCATCTGTTCGCCCAAGGCGATCTGTTGACCCTGCTGCGCGGGGGTGAACGAGATCTGGGCGTCCTGCACGCCTCCGGACGGGTCGGTCGAGCCGCCGCACCCCGCCCCGAGGGCAAGCAAAACCGCGAGCCCCCCGCACCAGGCGAGGATTCCCCGCGGCGTCCACCTGTCGCATCGTGTTTCCATGGTCATCAATCTACGATGGAGCGTGCCGGCGCACAATAGGGCGGGGCCGGGCTCTTCCCGCCGGACCCGCCCTCACGGACCCGATCGGTAGCGGCGATCCCCGGGCGCGATCCACCACTCCGAGACGTTGTTGATCGGCGAGAGGAGATGCGGCCGGACGTCGCGCAGGCGGGTGCTCACGCCCACGAGGTTGTCCGGGTACAGGAGGTAGGCCGCCGGCGGGTCGTCGACGAGAACCCGCTGCAGCCGGCGCCAATGAGGGAGGGCCTCCGCGCGCGTCAGCGAACCCGTGGCCGCGGCGAGGAGCGAATCGACCGTCGCATTGCTGTAGTGCCCGAAGTTGAACTGGCCCTCGGCGCCGGTCCCCACGTAGGCCGTGGGGTCGCCCAGGAGGTTCGCCCGCAGCAGGCCGAAGTAGGCGTCGTAGTTTCCGGCCCGGACCTGGGCCAGGCCCGCCGTCTGCTCCATGACCCGCAACCGCGCGTCGATCCCGACCGCGGCCAGTTGCGAGCGCAGCATGACCGAACCGTTCTCCCGCACCGGATCCCCCTGTTTGGTGATGATCTCGAACCGGAACGGCACCCCGTCCCGCTCCAGCACGCCGTCGCCGTCGCGGTCCGCCCAGCCCGCCTCGGCCAGCAGCTGCCGCGCCGCCGCGAGATCCTGCCGGGGCGGCGCCTGGTCGGGGTCGTGATTCCAGAGGACCGGCGGGATGGGTCCGGTGGCCGGCCGACCGAACCCTTTCAGCAGGGCGTCGACCATGAGGTCGCGGTCGAACACCAGGGACAGCGCCCGCCGCGTCGCCGCGTCGGCGAACTGGGGCCGCCGGCAGTTCCAGCCCAGGTAGTAGAAGCGCCGACCGCTGGTGTCGGCGATCCGCACGCGGCCGGTCGCGGAGAGCCGCTCCACCGCATCGGGATCGATGCCGTCCACGAGATCGACCTCGCCCGTTTCGAGCGCCACCAGCCGCGTGCCCGCCTCGGGCAGGATCCGGAACACCACCCGGTCGAGCAGGGCGGCCGGGCCCGGATAGTGGGGATTGCGCACGAATGTGATCTGACGGTTCGGCTCCCACGACTCCACCATGAACGGACCCGATGCCATCGGGGCCCGGTTCAGATCCCAGCTCCCCACCTCCGCGGGTTCGAGGCGATCGACAACGTGCGCGGGCAGCAGGAGGTGGTAGGTGCGGGCAAGCGGGTCGGCCTGGGGCCGGCCGAATTCGTAGCGGATCGTCAGGGAGTCGACGACCGTCACTCCGGTGATCTCCTCGAGCAGTCCCCGGCGGGGCGACGCGACCACCGGATCCATGAAGAGTTCCCAGGAGCGGCCCACGTCGCGGGCGGTGAGCGGCTGTCCGTCCGACCAGCGCCAGGGCCGCATGTGGTAGGTGATGGCGGTGCGGTCGGGCGCGATGTCCCAGCTCGTCGCGATGCCCGGCACGTAGCTGAGCGACTCGTCCATCTCGGTCAGGCCGTCGTGGGTCTCCGCGAAGACCATGGCGGCGACGGCCGTCGAGAAGAGCAGCGGGTTCAGGCCGTCGGGTTCGGAGGACAGCGCCACCACCGCCGTCCCACCGGACACCGGGGTGGTGGCGGCGGCCGGCGGGGCCGGCTCCTTCTCCCCCGGGCCGCATCCCGACCCCGCGCAGAGCCCGATCCCGAGCGCAAGCCCGAGCAGCGGCGCCGCCCACCGGGAACGGCGACGGACCGGGCCGGATTCTGCCGGAAGGTGGTGGAGCAAGCGGACCATCCTGTGGCGGTCGGGAAGGAAACGGCGGCGCGGCCCCCGTCGGAGCCGCGCCATGAAACTAACCGCGATGGGCCCGGGCGTCAATGACGCCCGGCGTCCTACTTGACGAGGGTCATCTTCTGGATCGCCGACTTGTCGCCGCTGCGCGCCCGCATGAAGTAGACGCCGCTGGCCTGCCCCCGTCCCCGGTCGTCGCGACCGTCCCAGACGAGGGTGTGCCAGCCCGCCCCGATGGACCCGGTGTGCAGCGTCCGGACCAGGCGGCCCGCCACGTCGTACACGCCCAGTTCCAGGTGATCCCCCGCCGGGATGTACAGCCGGACCCGCGTCGACGGATTGAACGGGTTGGGGTAGGGCCGCGAGAAGGTGAAGCCCTTCGCCGGCACCTGGTCCTCCTCCACCCCCACCAGCGCGATCGGGAAGTGCACGCGATCCCGCTTGGCGCCGGCGCCGAAGGTCGGCCACGGCGTGTTGGACCGGTCGTAGGCGAAGGGCATGTCCCACACGTGGGTCAGGAAGTCCCAGCCGCCGTAGACGATGTCCACGTCGAGGTCGTTGTCGATGTCGGTCACGGTCACCGACGGCATCAGGGGGCCGGTCAGCGTGATCGGGAAGCCGTCGATCAGCGTGCCGTCGGCGTGGTAGGCATAGAGGTTGTACGGCGCGCTCTCGTCGCCGCCGCCGATGCCGTGGAGGATGTCCGGCGAGGCGTCGCCGTCGATGTCGGCCAGGATCGGGCTGCCTTCCGAGCTGCCCGGCAGATCGACCGGGAAGCCGGACAGGTAGCTGCCCGAGGTGCCGCCAGCATAGTCGGTGTCCATAATGATGAGTTTGCTGGACAGGCCGGTCTGGTTCGGCGTGTAGACGATCTCCAGCATGCCGTCACCGTCCATGTCACCCAGGGCCGGACAGCCGACCCAGGCGTCGCTTGCGGTGACCCCGGTGGCCTTAGGGAAGCCCGGGTAGTCCGTGCCGTCGTGGTGAACGACATAGACCCTTCCGAACCTGTCATAGGCCACGATCTCCCAATCCCCGTCTCCGTCGATATCTCCAATGGCCGGGTCCCCATTGATCGGCCCCTGCGCCACGTACGGGAAGCCAGCCACATCGCTCCCGTCCCAGTGGATGGCCATGATCCGCCGCAAACCCGTGGAGTCGTTCTTGGTGCCGAAGACGATGTCCATGGCGCTATCACCATCGAGGTCGCAAAGGGCCGGGCCACTGCGGCTCCATTCGAAGTCGGCGCCCGCGCGCACGTAGAGCACGCCGATCGTCGCCGGATTCGCATCGCCGTCGTTCACTTCCGTACCGTCGGCGTTCCAGGCCCAGACGCGGCCGTTCAAGGTGTTGACGACGATCTCATCTTCGCCGTCACCGTCGATGTCGCCTACGGCGGGCGTCGCCCAGTTCCATTTCGAACCCGGCACGCCGGTCATGGAACGGGGCCATCCCGGAAGCTCGGTTCCGTCCTTGCGGAAAACATGGATCTGCTCCAACGGATCGCGCTCGGAGACGATGATCTCCATCCCGGGCACCCCGTCGAGATTCGCCAGCGCGATGCCGGCCGGGTTCAGCAGCGTCCCCGCGGCGAAATCGGTGAAGGGCCCGAGCGTCTGGCTGTCGCTGTCGCCGTCGAGGAGCTCGAGGCCGTCGTGGTGCCAGATGTAGACCTGGGAGGTGGCCAGGATGATCTCCTTGTCCCCGTCGCCGTCCACGTCGCCCACCGCCAGGTGGCTGCTGGTCTCGTCGCTGAACTGGACCGGGAAGCCTTCGGCTTCGGCCGGGGCCGTGGACTGGGCGATGACCGCCGACGGCACCGACGGCACGCGCGAGGAATCGACCGCCGCGACCTGGTAGTAGTACCGGGTCAGCAGGGAGAGGCCCTCGTCGCGGAAGTACGACGTTCCGGCGATGACGTCCTCGTTGACCCGCACGAACGGGCCGCCGGCGAACTCGCTCCGGTACACGTTGTAGCCGTAGATGTCCGCACTCGTCGAGGGGGTCCACGCCAGGGCGATCACGTCGGCGCCGAGGCTCGTGTCGGTGTAGATCTGCAGCGGCGCCGCCGGACGCGGCAGGCTGAAATCGTGCCGCACGGTGCGGCCGTGGTTGTCGGTCAGCAGCAGCCACATGGGCGCCGCCTTGCTGAACTGCGTGACGCTCAGGGAGAAGAACGCGCTCGCCGGCGCCTCCTCCATCAGGGCCAGGTTGCTCCAGGTCGCGACGCTGTCGTAGATCACCACGTTGATGCTCGAGGTGCGCAGGCGCGCGTCGACGAAATCGAGCAGCGCGCCGCCGAAGTTCTTCAGGTCGACGTCGATGACCAGCCGCTCGCCGTCGGCGAGGAAGCCGTCGCCGTTGCCGAACACCGAGTCGTCCCAGTCGAGGGAGACGACCTCGGGCTCGACGTTCCGGCACACGACCTCCCAGCGGGTCTGATAGGTGCCACTGGCGCCCGTCAATTCGATGTCGAAGCCCAACCGCGCGCCGTCGACGATGTCGCCGCCGAGCTGGACGACGAAGGGCGCCGCGGCGGCCTGGCTGCCGCCGGCCGTCACGCTGCCCACGGCAACGCTGCCGCTCAGGATCGCGACGCTCGGGTGGTCGCAGGTGAGCACGGCGTTCAGGCCCGTCTCGGGCGAGCCGCCGGTTTCCTGGAAGACCGCGCTCAGGGCCAGCGTCTCGCCGGCCTCGACGGCACCGTTGGCGTTGCCGGCGCTCCCGCCCGAGCCGTCGTCGGCCACGCCCATGCTGGACAGGGCCAGGTAGCTCGCGCTCGCCACGACCGGCACGGTCAGCTCGGTCAACTCGACATTGCGACCGGTGATGGTCACGTCCAGGTTGCCCGGGCTGACGGGCAGGATGTCGAGGCTCACGATGCCGGCGGCGTCGGTGGTCCCCACCGCGTAGTCCTCGTCGCCCTTGCGGACGCAAACCCGCGCGCCCTCCACCGGCAGGCCGGTGTCGGTGACGGTGTACACCACGGTCTGGGGCCCCGGGTTGACGGCGGCGGTCCCGCCGAGCGCGACGCTGCGCGGCGAGCCGGACCACAGCGCGATGGTCGGATCACCGAGCAGGGTGTAGTTCTCGAAGGTCCAGCGGTCGACGTAGTTGTCGTCCGTCAGGCCGATGTAGGGCAACCGGCTCATGGCCAGCAGGGCGCCGGCGCGCCGCTCGGTGCCGCAGTAGAGCTCGTTGAAGAAGTTCTGCTGGTAGTTGTTCGCGTTGTTGGGGAACGCGGCCCGCACCGAACCGATGGAGATCACCGAACCGCCGAAGGGATTCTGGATGAAGCGCTCCATGAGGCACGAGTTGTCGAAGGCCGCCGACGCGCAGTTCAGGGCGTAGAGCACGAACGTGTGGTCGCCGTTGACGAGGTTGTCGGCGTCGGTGGTCAGGAAGTTCCCGTCGCCCACCGACATGTTGAAGTAGTAGCCGTGGCCGATCTGGTTGAAGATGCCGTAGTGGCCCGTGTTGAGCGTGTCCGTCAGGGTCGCCCGCGTCAGGGGCAGATCCCGCGGGTTCTCCCAGTCGGTCTCGTACATCCGCAGGTATTCCATGTCCGTGCAAGGGACGATGAAGTCGTTCACCTGCTGGTCGGAGAAGCGCGCTCCGTCGAGGATGATGTACTGCTGGATGTGGAAGTCCTCGGGGAAGAGGACCTCGGCGGCGAAGAGCGCGCGGTTCGTCCACTGGGCCCCGGCCGCCGTCCGCTCGTAGTTGATGGTCTTGTTCACGAAGTTGACGGCCTGGTCGACCGTGGTCACGGGCGCCCGGCCGATGTAGACCTCCTCGGCGAAGTCCACGAGGTCGCCCACCACCGAGGGCAGGTTCTCGGGCTCGCCGAACTCGGAGTCGCCGTCGGCGTTCCAGTTGCCGTCGAGGCAGGCGAAGTACAGGTCGCAGGGAATCGAGGTGTAGCCCACCGTCGGGTAGAAGGTGTTGTTGATGTAGCGCGGCGGCAGGACGTCGCTGTCGCCGCCGAGCAGCACGTTCTGCACGCCCCACAGCATGTACGAGTCGCGGATGAACATCCGCATGGTCTCCTGGATGTCGGCCCCGTTGCGGTTGCCCGCCGCGATCTCCTCGCGGCTGACGACGACCGTCGGAATGCCCTGGGACGTCTTGAAATCCGCCAGGATCTGGAACGTGGGCTTCAGGGTCTCGGAAGTGATGATCAGGTAGTCGACACCGGAGCCGGTCATGCTCGGCGTGCGCGAGGGCTGGAAGCCGCCCGACTTCTCGACCACGACCTGCCCGTGCTCGCGCCGATAGCCGGCGACCGTCTCGGGGTTGGCGACCAGGCGCGTCAGGATCCGCGCGGTATCGGCCGCCTCGCCGGCCACGCGGCGCTGCCGCTGGACGACGCCGTCCAGATCGGTCGCGGCCGTGAAGCGGGCCCGCACGGCGAACTCGTCGAGGTACTCGAGGGCGACGCCGTCGTTCCCGGCGACCTGGCGCACGGGATACACCGTGACGGCGAGCAGGCGATAGCCGCGCCACACGTGGGTGCCGCCGAAGCGCCCCCAGGCGGCGGGGAAGGCCCCGTCGACTTCCTCGAGCAGACGCGACTTGACGAGGGTCTCGTCGCTGGTCGCCAGGTCGCCGGCCCGGGCCAGGGGCGCCGCGAGGGCTTCCCGCCGCACGGCCAGAGGTTCGATGACGACATCGGTGACGTCCTGGTCGAGGGGGATCAGGAACAGCAGTTCGCGGGCCGGGAGCTCCGGCAGGCCCGGTTGGGCCAGAGTGCGGGCGCCCGCGAGGACCGGGCGCAGGGAACCATCGGGCGCCTTCTCCCAACTGAAGTCGGCCGGGGCGTGACCGCCTTCGTAGACGACCCGCGAGTCGGCCGCGAACGCGCCGCCGGCGACCAGGATCGCGCCGAGGACAAGGAGCAGAGGCAGCAGGGGGCGAATGGGGCGAAATTCGATTCCAGACATGCGGGGCCTCCGGATACCCGGGCGCCCGGGACGCGGGCGTCCGGTGCCGTGCGGGTTCGAGTTGGCGAGGATTTGAACCTCAGGGTCGAAAAGAATCCATTCTCATGCGATGTCGACTCGATCCGGCCGCCCTGCATGGCGTCAAGTGCCGGATATGCTGCGCGTTAGCCTTGGTGTCGGAGAGACCTCCCGAAAGCCACTGATCAAGAAAACGTCTGACCCTGAATCAAACGCGAAGGCGCTGAACCGGACTGAGGTTACCACACGACCCGAGGGAGGTCAATGGGTCATATATCTGTGCGAATTTCATGAATATGACATCGCCCCGCCAAAAACCCCACCAAACCGCACAACCTCAACGCCGGGTGTCGGTTCCGGGCCAGGCGACGACCCTGGTCTCCCCCGGCCCGACCCGATAGAAGCGCACGGACCCCGTCCCGGAACCGTCGCCGGATCCATCGGGGACGTCCACCGGGACAGCCACCACCCGCACCGACCGGCTGCCGTTCCGCAACACCAGCCGGTCGGAGAAGCGACGCCAACTGGTGCCGCGGCGGCTCAGCTGGGCGATCTCGTCGTCGCAGAGGAACCACGGTCCGGGATCGGCGGCGGAGATGGCGTCGAGGTACTCGGCCAGCGCCGCGGCCCCGGTCGCGACGACCGCGGGGTCGGTGTGCGCGTAGTTGACGCGGTGGGTCTCGACGATGGCGGGCTCCCCCCGCGCCCACGCGCGTCGGGTGTCGGCCACGCACGCGGCCACGACCGCAGCCACGTCGTCGGACTGCACCGGCTCGAGGCGACAGTTCCGCTCGAGGTAGGTGCGACCGGGGCGCGCGATCCGGGCCCACTGCCGGGAGACGTACTTGCGCACCCGCCCGGCCCTGCCCGCACCCATGCCCGGCACCCGCTGCTCCCGCTTGGCCTGGATGGTGCGCAGGCCCCGGCTCTGCCACAGGTCCTCCACCGCGTCGTGCCAGTGGTAGTCCGGGGCGATCACGGAGCCGGGCCGTCGGCCGAAGGCACGCCCGAAGATGGCCAGCGACGAGTCGAGCTCGGCCGCCATCACGGCCGCCGGTCGCCACGGCGCCAGCTCACGGGCCTTCTCGCTGGCGGGGAAGAGCATGATTCCGCGGCGGGTGGCCTCCGCGGCGAGCGGCGTCGAGAAAGCGGCCTCGCGCCGGCGTTCGGGATCGTAGTGCAGATGGGCGTGCAGTTCGGGGTGCCAGACCCCGGCGCGGCGGGCTTCCGTCACCGCCCGCCACAGGCCGGGCCGCGCATAGGCCGGCGGCCAATCCGGCAGGGTGGTGGTGCGCCAGGCGGCCGCGGTCTCGTCCCAGGCGAGAGAGGCCATGACGTAGTTGGGCTGCAGCACCGCCGGCAGCCCGTCCCGCCCCCGGTGCGCCGCCAGGACACCGGCGAGGCGGTCGACGGTGGCGGCGTCCTCGAGGGTCGACTCCCAGTAGACGGCGGGGAAACGCCCCGGCATCAAGGCCTGGCGATCGAGGCCGTCCCAGGCCCCTGCGGCCGGGATGAAACCGGCCAGCCCCCAGTCGTCGGACTCCAGAGCCACCACGCGCAGGCGACGCCAGTCGACCACCGACCGCGGCGTCGCCGTCAACAGCCCCAGGCCGAGCACGGCCACCAGCAGTCCACCCGCGAACAACCGGGCCCCCCACCTCTTCATCCCTGCTCCTCCGCTTCGCACATGGCCCACCAGCAGCGTCCCGGCGCGATGCCGTCGCGCCCGATGCCCCGGATCAGCGCCGCCACCGGTCCGCCGGCTCCCCCCCGGCCCGACCCGAGCATCCGCATCACTTCGCCTGCATCGATGGTCGCTTCGTTCGGGCAGTAGCCGGTCTGCCAGGCCTGCCGGGGCACCGCGGCCGCCGTCAGGTCCAGGAAGCGCTCCCGCCCCAGCAGCGGACCGCGCGCGGTCGGCGCCAGCTGGGCGAGGAAATCCTGCACGTCGCGGAAATGGCGTTGGGCCGGCACCCGCACATCGGGGGCGTCCTCGAACACGTAAAGGCGGCCGCCCGGCTTCAGCAAGCGTCGCCACTCGGCGACCCATGGGCCCAGGCCCCGCCGGGGCACGAGGTGGCGCACGAGATTCGGAGCCGCGACCACGGCCAGAGTGCCGGGCCGCAGGGGCGCCCGGCGGGCGTCGCCCACGATGTCGCAGGTGCCGGACCACGGCGCGCCCCGGTCGAGCCCGAACGGACGCACCCCGTACGGCTCCAGCAGGGCCGCGAAGGCCCCGTCACCGCTGCCGAGTTCGACGACCGGATCCCGCCGGGGATCGAGGGTCGCCAGATGGTCAGTGAAGATCTTTGGGAGAGGTCGGAACGGCATCGGAACCGCCCTTGGCCGGCGCGTCCGCGGCCGGGCTGCTCGTGCCGGAGGTGCCTTCCAGCCGTTCGCGCTGCGCCGCGGCCACCCGCTGCCGTTCGCTCTGGAGGTCGATGATCTCGGCCACGCTGCCTTCGACCTGCCCTTCGAGGCGATCGAGGCGGTCGTCGAAACCGAGGGCGTAGGTCAGCTCGGTAAAGAGGTCGAGGCCATGGCGACGGTTCTGGAGGTGGCGCAGGGCCCCGAGCTGGGCCGCCCACATCCACACGCCCATGGCCGGCAGGCCCAGCCAGGCCAGTTCGAGGAAATCGCTCAGGGCGAAGAGCGTGGTCCCGGCGGTGATCAGCAGCAGCGTCACCACGGCGCCCGCCGGCGTGAAGCCCAGGCGCAGCAGCCGATGGTGCAGGTGGAAGTCGTCGGCCTGGAAGATCGAGGTGCGCCGGCGGTAGCGGCGCAGGATCGTGGTGCCCGTGTCCCAGATGGGCACGATCATCGGTGCCAGCATGATGGGCAGGGCGATGGGAGCCTGTCGGTTCAGGTTCAGGAAGAGGACCGCCAGGGCCAGCCCCATCCACATGCTGCCCGAGTCGCCGAGGAAGATCTTCCGCTTGCTCATGTTCCAGTAGAAGAAGGCCACGGTCGCGCCGCAGAGGGTGGCGGCGAAGAGGGTCGAGAACATCTGGCCCACGGCCATCGAGATCACCAGCAGGGCCGCGCTGCCCAGGATGCTGATGCCGCTGGCCAGACCGTCGAGGCCGTCGATCAGGTTCATGGAGTTGATGAACCCGAGGTACCAGAAGAGCGTGAAGGGCCAGGCCCAGCCGCCCAGACCGAACGTGCCGATGCCGGGCAGGGTGATCGTGTCCATGCGCTGGCCCAGGAGCATCAGGGCCACGATGACGACGAGCTGGCCGTAGAGCTTCTTTTCGGCGTGGATGCCGAAGCGGTCGTCGCCGACGCCGAGGGCCAGGATGGCCAGTCCGGAGCCGATGAGGATGCCCAGCCAGGACCAGGGCAGGCGCGTGTTCAGGATGACGTTCTCGAGGAAGAAAAGGGCGCAGAAGAAGCTGATGAAGATGGCCATGCCGCCGGTGCGCGGCACCGGCTCCCGGTGGGGCCGCCGGTAGCCCGGGTGGTCGACGATCTCGGTCAGGAAGCCCAGGTTCCGGAAGTGGGGCTGCACCAGCCACGACATGAGGAATGCCGCGGCGAAGCCCAGAAATGCCACAATGCCCAGGTCCACAATTCCTCCCTGAATCGGGTCGCCCGATCACGCCAACCGCTGTTCGAGCCCCCTTGGACCCGGCTTAGTCTCGCCGCGACAACAGGTTGAACATGTCCGAGCGTGACCGCCCCAGAAGTTACGTCATGCCGCCAGTGCGGGCAATCATTTATTTGCCGCGCCGGGAGGCCCGGCGACGCCCGTCAGGCGCCGGTAGATCGGCAGGGTCGCGGCGACCGTGGTCCCCCAGTTCCAGCGTGCCGCCTGGACCGGTCCGCCCCGCGCGAGGGCGTCCCGGAGAGCGGGTTCGGAGCGCAACCTGTGCAAGGAGCGCGCCAACTGCCCCTGATCCAGGGGGTCGACGAGCAGCGCGGCGTCCCCCGCCACCTCGGACATGGCCCCGCGCCTGGCCGTGATCACGGGCAATCCCACCGACATGGCCTCCAGCACCGGGAAACCGAATCCCTCGTACAGGGACGGGAAGACCAGCGCCAGGGCCTCCCGGTACAGGCAGGCCAGTTCGGAGGCCGGCACGTAGTCCCGCCAGACCAGATGGTCCGGGTGGGCGAAGTCGGTCAGCAGCCGCCGCAACCCGGTCATTTTCCACCCCTTGGCGCCGACCAGGACCAGCCGCGGCCGCTCGGCCGGGGCCACCCCCTGGCTCGCCAGTTCGTCCAGGAAGCGGGCGTAGGCGGCCAGCAGGTTGGGCAGGTTCTTGCGGGGCTCCAGGGTCCCCACGAACAGGAAGAAGGGACCGGCTCCCTCGGCCGTCTCCCGCCGCGTCGGGCCTTCCCGTGTCAACCAGGTGGGTGTACCGAAAGGCGTCACGGTGACGCGTCCCGCGACCCCCGGCAGGCAGCGGCGCACGTCGCGGGCCGTGGCCTCGCTGTTGGTCAGGATGGCCCGGGCGGCCTTCAGCGAGCGGGGCACCAGGAAGCGGTAGTAGGCCCGGCGCGGCTGCTCGATGGTCTCGGGGTGCAGGCGCCACACCATGTCGTGGACGGTGGCCACGGTCGGGCACGGCGACCGCAGGGGGGTGATGAACTGCATGCTGTGCAGCAGGTCGGCCCGCAACTTCGTCAGCAGGCGCGGCAGTCCGCGCTGGGTGAACACCGCCTTGCGGGCCACGCTGCCCTCGGCCCCCGGACAGGCCAGCAGCCGCCAGTGGGGCCGCCCGCCGAGGAACGCGAACTCGTCGGGGTGGGTCACCAGGACCGTGAAATCGAAGCCACGCGGTTCGCGACTCATCTCGGCCAGGTACTCGAGGATGGCCTGGGCGACGCCGGCCGGACGCGGCGTCACCTGCAGGGCATCCAGGACGATGTGCGGGCGCGGACTCACGATGCGCTCTCCCGCCGACAGGCCGCTCCGGCCAACAGGCCCAGCCCGACCCAGATATGGGGCAGGTTGTACTGGGAAAAGGTCAGCAGCTGCACCCAGAGCGCGATGTTCGCCGCCGCCAGCAGCGTCAGCTCGGTCCGGATCGCCGCCGGGGCGTTGGCCGCGGCCCCATCCACCCGGCGGGCCAGTCGTCCGCCCGCCCACGCCCAGGCCCCGGCCCCCAGCAGCCCGGTTTCGCACAGGATCGCCAGGGGGAAGTTGTTCACGACCGGCCAGGTGAACATGGCCTGCAGCCCCATGGGGTCGACCAGGGCCGGGAAGTGGAAGGCGAACTGGCCCCACCCCACGCCCAGCAACGGGCTGAGCAGGAACGCCCGCCATGCGGCCTGCATGCTGTAGAAGCGGGTGAGGTTCGACCAGTCCACGGTGCTGAAGGTCTGCAGGAGGCGTCGCCCCGGGAGCAGCGCGGCGTCCCAGTGGATCAGAAGCGCGGCCGCGACCGCCAGGCCGCCCACGGCGCCGCCCACCAGCACCGCCCGCCCGCGCCTGCGCCAGGGGACCGGGGCCGCGAGGCGCGCGCCGACGGCGAGTCCGGCCATCCCCCCGCCCAGGAGCGCGAGCCATGCGCCGCGCGACCACGTGCCCAGGAGCA
>JAGRNP010000028.1 GCA_020440705.1 bacterium
CCTGCGACGGCCAGAACGTGATGAAGCCCTGGTAGAACACGAACACGACCAGCGACACGACCATCAGGAGGCCGATGACCAGGCCGCCGCCGCTGAGCCAGACCAGGGGTTCGCCCCGGGCCAGCATGGAGGCCGCCGCCGCCGAGTGCCGGCGCTGGGGCCTCTTCTTGCGGGTCGTCGCTTCGGTGCTCACAGGCGACTCGTCTTTCCGCGGAAATGCAGCCGCACGGCCTCGGCCACCGTGTTCAGGATGAAGGTCATGACGAAGAGCGTCAGGGCCGCCAGGAACAGGGTGCGGTAGTGGGTGCTGTTCTGCACGGCCTCGGGCAGCTCCACGGCGAGGTTCGCCGACAGGGTGCGGAAGCCGTTGAAGATGTTCCACTCCATGATGGGCGTGTTGCCGGCCGCCATCAGCACGATCATCGTCTCGCCCACGGCCCGGCCGAGCCCGATCATGGCCGCCGAGAAGAGGCCGCTCATGGCCGGCGGAATCACCACGCGCACCGCCGTCTGCCAGGGCGTGGCGCCGGCGCCGAGGCTGGCCGCGCGCAGATGGTCGGGCACCGAGACCAGCGCGTCCTCGCTGATGGTGTAGATCAGGGGGATCACGGCGAAACCCATGGCGATGCCCACGACCAGGGCGTTGCGCTGCACGTAGGTGTCGAAGACCGAGCCGCGCGGATCCCAGCCCGACGAGGTCAGCAGCCAGCCCACGAAGACCGTCGCGGACACGGTCAGGGCCGCCACCACGGCGAAGCGGGCCAGATCGTAGAGGGCCACCGTCAGGGGCGGCGTACCCCGCTTCAGGTTGCGGATGACCCCGTCGCCATAGCGCATGTTCAGGAACCAGGCCAGGGTTCCCATGGGCACGATGAGCAGCACGAACCAGCCGCCCAGGCCGCTGCCCACGCGGCCGTCGAGCCAGGCCTTGAAATCGCCGGCGAAGAGCAGGCCCTCCACCAGCGGCGCCAGCCGCCAGGCCACGAGGGCCCCGATGGCCAGCGAGACGAAGACGGCCGCCGGGCGCCAGTTCTCCCAGCGGGCGGCCACATTGCGGGGCAGCAGCTGCCAGAGGTGCGCCCCCACGAGGATGCCGAGCGGGGCCAGCATGAGCACCGTCAGCACCTCGACCACCACGTCCTCGACCCAGGGGGCCACCACGAGCGCCGCCAGGAAGCCGAGCACGACGCTCGGCAGGCTGGCCATGATCTCGATGACCGGCTTGACGCGGGCCCGGGTGCCCTTGTCGAGGAACTCGCTGGTGAAGATCGCGGCGAGGAAGGCCAGCGGCAGGCCGAACAGCAGCGAGTAGAACGTGGCCTTCAGGGTGCCGAAGATGAGCGGCACCAGCGACAGCTTGGGCTCGAAGCTGTCCGAGCCGGCCGACGACTGCCAGACGTAGGCGGGCGCCGGATACCCCTCGTACCAGATCGGCGCGAAGAACGTGGCCGGACTGACCTCGCCGTACTCCGCATCGACACGCCACAGGGCCTCTCCCCCTTGCCCCGTGACCAGGAGCTGGTCCTCCCGCGGGGCGATGGCCACCCGCGTGATCGTGCCGCCGTCCATGCGCCCCTCGCCCAGCTTCCGCTGGTTGGTGACGTTGAACAGCCGCACCGTGCCGTCGCCGTAGCCGGCGGCCAGCATCCGGGAGCGCTCGCTCGCACCCAGGGCGGTCACGGCCGCCGACCCGCCCTCGAGCCGGTGGGCCGCGACGAGGTCGACCCCGCCGACCTTGTCGCGCAGCGGGAACCACACCGTCAGGTCGCCGCCGCTGTCGCCGACCACGAGCGAGATCCGCCCGTTCAGGAAGGCGGCCGCGGTCAGGGTCGCCGTCGGGTCGGCCACGAGGTCCTGCCGGCCGGCGTCGACGAACTCGTCGCCGTCGCGAACCAGCTTCAGGACCGTGCCGTCCGTCTCCAGCAGCAGGGCCAGGTTCCCCGTGTCGTCCAGCTTGAGGGCGGTCGCCGAACCCGCCGCCGGGCCGAGGATCGGCGCCAGGTCCAGCTCTCCCCCGCTGGCCGTGACGCGCACCTTCCCGGTGAGCATGTTCTTGCGCATGGTGAGCTTGCGGTGGTGGAGCACGTGCTCCGCGTCGAGCGCCGCCACGAAGAGCCCGCCGGCGCCCTTCGCCAGGTCGACCAGCCGGACCGGCGCCGCGCCGACCGGGATCGGCTCGGAGGTCGTCAACTCGAGGACCTGGTGCCGCAGCTGCCCTTCGGGCGTCCGCACGACGACGCCGTTGTCCCAGGCCCGGGCCTCACCGACGATCATGTCGGTGTAGCGGTCGGGCACCTCCTCATCGGCGTGGAAGGTGGTGTGCCAGACGAGTTCGGCGGTGCGGACGGTGCCGTCGCCGAAGCCGAAGGCGGCCTGCCCGGTCCCGACTCCGAAGGACCAGGCCGTGGGCCGCAGCGAGTCCCCCACCGCGATGCGGTCGAGGACCGCCCCGTCGGCGAGGTTCCGCACGATGATCTCGCCCTGCGGCGTCATGCCCCAGGACATGTTGCCGTAGCCGTCGACGGCCCCGGCCACGAAAGCGGAACCGCCCGCGCCGACGTCGGTCGGCAGCGGGCGGTCCTCGGCGATCTGCGCCGGCATCAGGAGCGGCAGGACGACCCAGACCAGGAAGAGCCCCACCATGGACACCGCCACGATGCTGCCGATCCCGCTGAGGGTGATCAGCCGCCGCGCCAGGGCGTCCCGGAAGAGGACGGCCCGACGCGGCTTGCGGCTGTAGCGACGGCCGGTGATGCTCCCCTGGCCGTTCCTGGTCGTCTGAGTGCTCATGCGTCCCTGGTCACCGGCATCCGGGCCGGACTAGTGGGTGATCCCGACGGCGGCCAGCTCTTCCTTGCACACGCTCTGCGGCACGGGCAGGTAGCCGTCCTTCACGACGTCCTCCTGGCCGTTCTTGCTGAACACGTAGCGGATGAACTCGGCGCGCAGCGGGTCCAGGTCGGTCCCGGGCTTGTAGTTCACCGACAGGTACAGGAAACGGGCCAGCGGATAGTCGCCACTGTAGGCGTTGTCGGCCACCGCGTCCATGAAAGTCGGGTTGCTGCCGGTCTCGGCGCTCAGGGCCACGGCCTGGACGTCGCTCGTCTTGTAGCCGATGCCCGAGTAGCCGATGCCGTACTTGTCGCTGGCCACGCCCTGGACCACGGACGAGCTGCCGGGCTGCTCCTTGACGGAGTCCTTGTAGTCGCCCTTGAACAGCGCGTGGTCCTTGAAGTAGCCGTAGGTGCCCGAGGCGCTGTTGCGGCCGTAGAGGCTGATGGGCTTGTCGGCCCACTCGCCGGTCAGGCCCAGGTCGCCCCAGGTCACGATGTCCTTGCCGTAGCCGCCCTTGCGGGTCTTGCTGAAGATGGCGTCGACCTGCTGCAGGGTCAGACCCTTGATCGGGTTGTCCTTGTGGACATAGACCGCGAGCATGTCGATGCTCGTGCGCAGCTGCACCGGCTTGTAGCCGAACTGCTTCTCGAACGCGTCGATCTCCTTGCTCTTCATGGCCCGGCTCATGGGGCCGAAGGTGCTGGTCCCGGCGATCAGGGCCGGCGGAGCGGTGGAGCTGCCCTTGCCCTCGACTTCGACCTTCACCGCGGGGTGGAAGCCACGGAAGCCTTCGGACCACAGGGCCATCATGTTGTTCATCGTGTCGGAGCCGATGCTCTTGATGCTGCCCGAAACCTCGCTGCCGGCCTTGTAGGCCTTCAGGGCGGGATCGACGGCGACGCCGGCCAGGGCGGCGTTCGCCAGCAGCAGCACGGCCGCGACCGCGACCAGGCCACTGCGGAACGTCAGGGTGCGGATCATGGGAAACGTCCTTTCGCGAAACACGGAATGCCTTCTGGGCGGAACGACGCGGCGTCCCGCAACTCGGCGGTACGGTAGATGCGCGATGTTAGGGTCGTGAAAAGCCCATGTAAAAATTCTGTAAATCGCGAAGAAACCCATGTTTTGCTGCCCAAAGCGGCCGGTTCCGTTTACAATATCCTAACTTGCCAAAAACACGGGACCGACCGACCGTTCCACCGCCAACCCGGGGTATTCATGACGGTCCAAGGCAGGTCGAAATGTCTGGAGAGAGCATACTCATCGTCGAGGACGAGGACGACATCGCCGAACTGCTGGAGTACAACCTGCAGCGGGCGGGCTACATCCCGTTCAGCGTGGGCACCGGCGAAGACGGCCTGAACGAGACCCGCGACGCCAAGCCGGACCTCGTGCTGCTCGACCTCATGTTGCCCGGCCTGAGCGGCATGGACGTCTGCCGGCGCCTGAAGGCCGATCCGGTCACGGCCACGATTCCCGTCATCATGCTCACCGCCAAGGGCGAGGAGGAGGACATCGTGGCGGGCTTCGACGCCGGCGCCGACGACTACGTCACCAAGCCCTTCCGGCCCAAGGTGCTGCTGGCCCGGGTCAAGGCCGTGCTGCGCCGGGGCGCCTCCGAACGGCGCGCCGAGGACGCCCCGTTCGAGCGGGGCCCGCTGCGGATCCATCCCGGGCGCTTCGAGGTCGCGGTCGACGGCGAACCGGTCGGCCTGACCCGCACCGAATTCCGCATCCTCAACTTCCTCGCCTCGCGGCCCGGCTGGGTCTTCACCCGCAGCCAGATCGTCAAGGCCGTCCACGGGGACGACTACCCCGTCACCGGCCGCTCGGTCGACGTGCAGGTCGCCGCCCTGCGCCGCAAGCTCGGCGCGGCGGGCGATCTGGTCTGCACCGTTCGCGGGGTCGGCTACAAGATGGGCGAATAGGCTCATGGTCGGGCGCGGCAGCCTCCTCTGGACCTTCTTCCCCCCCATCGTCGTGGTCCTGATCACGACCCTCGCCCTGGTCACCGGCTTTTCGGGTCGCGCCATCCGGGGCTTCTTCCTGCGCCAGACCGCGGCCGAACTCGAGGAGATCGCGCGCGTCACCTCCGGCCCGCTGCGCCTGCCCCTCGAACGCGGCGACGACGAGGGGGTGCGCGCCCTCTGCGCCGACTTCGCCGCCAAGAGCGGCAAGCGCCTGACCATCATCCTCGCCGACGGTCGGGTCGTGGCCGATTCGGACGAGGATCCCGACCTCATGGACAACCACGCCGACCGCCCCGAGGTGGTCGCGGCCCTGGCATCCGGCTTCGGCCGCAGCACCCGCTACAGCGCCACCCTCGGCCACCAGCGGATGTACGTCGCCGTGGGCATCCCCGCATCCCTGCCGCGCTACGTGGTGCGGGCCTCGCTGTCCCTCGAGTCCCTCGACGGGCTCATGACCGACGTCTACCGCAAGATCGCCCTGACCGGGCTCATCCTGACCTGTCTGGCCGCCCTGACGAGCTTCCTCCTGGCCCGCAAGCTGAGCCGCGGCCTGAACCAGTTGCAGAACGGCGCCGAGGCCTTCGCCGACGGCCGCCTCGAAGGGCGCCTCACGGCCGACGAGACGGCCGAGATCGCCGCCGTGGCCGAGGCCATGAACCGCATGGCCGGCCAGCTCGCCGAGCGCTTCGCCACCATCGTCAAGCAGCGCAACGAGAGCGACGCCGTGCTGTCGTCCATGGTCGAAGGCGTGCTCGCCGTCGATACCGACGAGAACGTCATCGGCCTGAACAACGCCGGCGGCCGCCTGCTCGGGCAGGACCCGGCGCGGGCCCAGTACCGCAGCATCCAGGAGATCGGCCGCAACACCGGCCTGACCCGGCTGGTCCAGGACGTCCTGGCCGGCCAGTCGCCCCTCGAGCGGGACATCATGCTCAACGGCACCAGCGACCTGTGGGTGCAGGTGCACGCGACGGCCCTCATCGGCCAGGACGACGCCCCCATCGGCGCCCTGCTCGTCATGAACGACGTGACCCGGTTGCGGCGCCTGGAGACCATGCGGCGCGACTTCGTGGCCAACGTCTCCCACGAGCTCAAGACGCCCATCACCTCCATCAAGGGCTTCGTCGAGACGATCATCGAGGATCCGCCGTCCGATCCCGGCGAACTGGAGCGGTTCCTGCGCATCATCAACAACCAGGCCGACCGGCTCGATGCGATCATCACCGACCTGCTGGCCCTGTCGCGCCTGGAGAAGGACACCGACAGCGGGGGCATCGAGACGCATCCCCTGCCGTTGAACGCGGTGCTCGAACGGGTCGTGCGCGACCTGAACAACCTGCGGCCCGAGCAGGCGGCCCGCATCACCCTCGCCTGCGAGGGGGCGCCGCGGGCGCCCGTCAACGCCCCCCTGCTCGAGCAGGCCATCGGGAACCTGCTCGGCAACGCCCTGAAGTACAGCCCCGAGACGGCGACGGTGCACGTCACCTGCGGCGCCACCGAGCACGAGGTCATGATCTCGGTGCGGGACTGCGGTCCGGGCATCGCCGCCGAGCACCTGCCGCGACTGTTCGAACGGTTCTATCGTGTGGACAAGGCCCGCAGTCGCCGCATGGGCGGCACCGGGCTCGGTCTGGCCATCGTCAAGCACATCGCCCAGGCCCACAAGGGCCGCGTCGCGGTCGAGAGCCAGGTCGGCGTCGGCAGCACGTTCACCATCATCCTGCCGCGGGAGGAATAGCCGTGGAAATCCATCTGCAGAAGGAACTCGACCGACTCAAGCGCCGCATCTTCCACCTGAGCGCCCTGGTCGAGGAGAATTTCAAGAACGCCCTGCGCGCCGTGCACAGCGCCGACCAGGACCTCGCCGCCCGCGTCGTCGAAGAGGACCGGGAGATCGACCACATCGAGGTGGAGGTCGAGGAGGAGTGCCTGAAGATCCTGGCCCTGCACCAGCCCGTGGCCACCGACCTGCGCTTCCTCGTCGTCGTCCTCAAGATGAACAACGACCTCGAGCGCATCGGCGACCTGGCCGTGAACATCGCCAGCGTCAGCGCGCTGCGTGCCGGCGCGACCATGCCCGAGGACCTCGGTCACCGCATCCTCGAACTGGGCGAGAAGGCCCGGGCCATGCTGCGTTCGGCCCTCGAGGCCCTGATGGAGATGAACGCCGACGCGGCCCGCGCGGTGCTCGAGCTCGACGACGAGGTCGACGCCCTGTACCTGAGCTTCTCCGGCGAGGTGAAGGCCAAGCTGTCCCAGTGCGACGGCAAGGAGGCGTCGCTGGTCTCGTGGCTCATGGCGGCGAAGGCCATCGAGCGGGTGGCCGACCACGCCACCAACATCGCCGAGGACACCATCTACTCGGTCGAGGGCGAGATCGTCCGCCACGGGCTGAACTAGCCGCCCGGCGCGGCTGGCGCCGGGCCCGGCGATACATCGGGTTCCGGCGTCCGGACGCCCCGGCCGCTCCCGGCGGTCGTCACCTGGTGAAGACCCGGTCCCCCACCGCCAGTTCGGCGCCCGCCTGCGGATCGAGCAGCCAGGCGATGCGCCGGATGCCTTCGCGCACGTCGGCCATGGCCCCGCAGTAGCTCAGGCGCAGGTGGCCGTCGAGGCCGAACTCCACGCCCGGCACCGTCACCACGCGCACCTGGTCGAGCAGGCGCCGCGACAGGGCGGTCGAGTCGGGATCGATGGCGCTGAAATCGACGAAGCAGTAGAAGGTGCCGGCGGGCCTGAGCGGCCGCACGCCGGGAATGGCCGCCAGCAGCGCCATGGTCTCGTCGCGCCGTTCCTGCAGCTCGACGCGCAGCGACTCGACCGAGGCCTGGTCGCCGAGGATGGCCGCCACCGACGCCGCCTGCGACACGGTGCAGGGATTGCCCGACAGGTGGGACTGGATGTTCGACATGGCCTTGATCAGCGCGGCCGGGCCCACCGCCCAGCCGATGCGGAAGCCGGTCATGGCGTACTGCTTCGAAACGCCGTTCAGCACCACCAGGCCCGCGTCCTCCAGGTCGCGGTCGGTGCACTCGAAGCCGTGCGGCACCTCGGCCCCGTCGAAGACGAGCCGATGGTAGATGTCGTCGAGCAGCACGGTCACGCCGCGGTCCTGGCACATGGCGATCACGGCGGTGAGGAACTCGCGGTCGAGGATGTGCCCCGACGGGTTGCTCGGGCTGTTCAGCAGCAGCACCCTGGCGCGGGGCCCGAGGGCCGCGTCCATGGCCGCGAGGCTCGGCTGCAGCGTGCCGGGCGCGCAGGCGACGGGCACCGGCACGCCCCCGGCGATCCGGGTCATCTCGGGATAGCTCACCCAGTAGGGCACCGGGAAGACGACCTCGTCACCCCGATCGACCAGCGCCATCAGGGCGATCATGATGGCCTGCTTCGCCCCCGCCGACACCATGACCTGGGAACGATCGACGCGCCGCCCGTTGAACCGTTCGGTGTAGGCGACGATGGCGTCCTTGAGTTCGGGCGTGCCCGAAGCCGGCGTGTAGCGCACCTCTCCCGTTTCCAGCATGGCGATGCCGGCGTCGAGGGCCTCGCGGGGCGCCACGCTCTTGGGTTCGCCGCCCCCGAGGTGGATGACGGGCTCACCCTCGGTGCGCATGCGGGCCGCCGCCGCATTCAGCTGCAGCGTCGCGGACGCGCTGATCGTGCGCGCGATGGTGCTCAGGACGGGTTTGTCGGACATCGGCAGGCCTCCGGCGACAAGGGAACTGGGGAGAGTGTCCGCACTTGTGCCACCGAATCTATACGGCGGGCCGACCGGATGCCACGGGATTCTGCGCGAAGAGGGGAACGGGGGTCGGGGTCCGCCCGGCGTGGCGTCCGTCCTACTGGATACCGGCGCCCTGGACCGGCGCCAGGCTCGCCGCGGTGGCGCCCTGCGGCAGCACCGGCTGCACCAGTCCGCGCGCCGGGGCCCGACGCATCCCGGCCGCGGGCGCGTCCGGCTCCGCGAGGGTGAGCGCTCCGGGAACGGCCCCGCTCAGGGCGGGCAGCACGTCGAGGGCCTCGCCGTAGCGGCAGGCCGGATTCCACAGACACCAGCCGCGCCCCCCGGCGTCCCGCGCCGCCCCCACCTGGGTGGCGATGTAGGCGCCGTCGTACTTCGTCACCCGGTAGGGGAAGGCCTGCAGCCAGGGCCGGATCTCGGCCTGGCCCGCCACCTGCGCCACGAAGCGCCGCGTGCCCTCGCCGATGAAGTAGTCGGGGTCGTCGCCCGGCCGCTTGCGCCCCTCGAAACCCGGGCCGAAGTGGGACGGGTAGATCATGGGGCAGATCACGTCCACGAGGCCCGCGATGGTCGGCACGTGCTGGCCGGTGAGGGCCAGGTCCTCCATGCGGCCCCAGGCCATGATGCCGTAGAGGTCGGCGCTCACCTTCACGCCGTAGGCCGCCAGGGTGTCCCGGGCCACGGCCAGGAAGTCGCTGATCACGGCGCGCCGGCGCAGGGCCGTATGCTCGAGATCGCCCACCCAGTCGCCCCGCCAGCCGTTGGTCGGGAAGCGCACGTAGTCGAACTGGATCTCGTCGACGCCCGCCCGGGCCAGTTCCGCAGCCAGGGCCAGGTTGTACTCCCGCACCTCCGGCTGCGCCGGATCCATCCACACGCAGCCCCGCTCGCCCCAGGGGTTGCCGGTCGAATCCTGGAGGGCCAGATCCGGCCGGCGGTGGCCCAGTTCCCCGTCGAGGAACAGGGCGAGTCGGGCCACCGTGTACAACCCCCGGCGGTCGAAACGCGCCATCATGTCGTCGAGGGACGAGATCACCGGCGCCGAACGCCCCTTGCCCCACGACGCCAGCGGATGCCGGCTGTGGAACGAGACGCCGCCGTCGATGTCCTTGGCGTCGAAGACGACGGCGTTGCCGCCGGCCGCGACGAAGGCGTCGACCCGGCCGAGCACCGACGAGACGCCGCAGGCCGGGCCGGTCAGGTACATGCCCCTCAGCTCTTCGCCGTCCCGGACGCGGCGCCGCACCTGCGCGACCGGCTCGTCCGGCAGCACCGGCACCTTCAGCTCCTGGCCGATGCGCAGGAAGTTCGAGGTCAGGCCGTTCGCCCGCCGGATGTCCTTGAGCAGGTCGTCCAGGGAGTAGTGGTTCGTGCGGTCGCGGTAGGTCCCGCAGATCTCGATCAGGGTGTCGCCGCTGCGCACCGTGTGCACCAGGGTGTCGGGGCGGGCCGACCCGGCGAAACCGGCCACCGGTGCGATCCCGCTCAGCAGCAGCAGCACGCCGAGCCCGAGGGCTCCGTGGCGCATCGTCCTGGCTGTCGATCGTGCAGAATGCATGGCTGCCGTCACCTGTTTCGTTGCAACTCGAAATCCTGCAGGCCTTTCGGACCCTCGTGGGAGGTTCGTGCAATTCCCGAGCCGAATCCGGACGGGCCGGAAACCGGGACGGGTGGACACGCGCCCGCGCCCGTGCGACGATGGCGCCGCCCGTGCGATCCCCGTCCCGGAGGCCGTCATGAAACGTGTGCTGCTCGTCATCGCCCTGGTCGCCGTCGCCCTGGTCGGCGTGCGGGCCGCCTACCGCGCCGCCCGGGTGCCCCAGCTGCCGACGGCCCCCGCCCAGGGCGCCCCGCGCCCCGACCCCGGCCCCCTGCCCATGCAGGCCTTCGTCTCGGCGACCGGCCAGCACTACCTCGCCGTCTACGACCGCGAGAACCACACGGCGACCCTGCTCGATGCGGTGGGGACCCATGCGCTCGCGCCGGTGCGCACGGCTTCCGGTGCCCGCTACGAGGGCGACGGCCGCATGCTGTGGACGAAGGGCGGGGAGGCGATCCTGGAGATCGACGGCACCCCGGTCGCGGGGCTGACGGTGAGCGGACGCCAGGCCCTGCTCGAGCGCCACTGGCGGGGAGGCGTCACGCTGCTCGCCTCCGGCACCGAGCCGGACTGGTTCCTGGCGGTGCGGCCCGACGGCGCGGAGTTCATCCTCGGCGGCTACGCCGAACGGCACGAACTCCCCGCCGCGGAGCACGACTGGCCACCCGGCCTGGCGCCGGCGGGCCGCTACGTCTTCGGCCGCGGCGACGGAGCCGCGGTGCTGACGATCACGCCCGGCGCGTGCCTGGACGCCATGTCCGGCGAGCCCTACGCGGCCGCGGCGAGCCTCGCCTTCGACGGACGCACCTGGACCGGTTGCGCCCTCGGCCTGCGCTGAGCCGACGGCCGGCGCCGCGGTCGCCGCCGTTCCTGTTCTCCCGTTGTCAAATCGGACGGCCCGCGCTAGGGTACGGTCAGCGTGCGTCCCGGAACCCGATCCCGCGAGAGTCCGCTCCATGCTCCAGCCCGTCTCCTATTCCCGCTCCCTCGACCTCGGTTGGCAGCGCATGCGGCGCCTGCTGCTGCAGCCCTTCAACCTCGGCCGCTGGATGGTGCTCGGGTTCGGGGCCTGGCTGGCCAGCCTCGCCGACGGCGACGGCGGCGGCAGCGACGGGATCCAGTTCGTCCTGGACATGGACCGCAGCGACTTCCAGCACGGGTTCGGGGGCCTGCGGGACGAGGTCGCCGATTTCATCGGCAACGGCCTGGCCCTGGGCGTGATCGTCTTCCTGGTCGTGCTGGGGATCGTGCTGGGGGTGCTCTTCCTCTGGCTGAGCAGCCGCGGACGCTTCATGTTCCTGGACAACCTGGTGCACGGGCGCACCGAGGTGGCCTATCCCTGGAGCGAATTCGCCCGCGAGGCCGACTCCCTCTTCCTGTGGCGGCTGGTCTACGCCGTGCTCGTGCTGATCGTCATCGGGGCGCTGATCGGCGGGTTCTTCGTCGTGCTGGTGCCGGCCTCCGTCCTGGAGGTGCCGACGGCGGTGGGCCTGCCCCTGGCGATCGGGCTGGGGATCCTGCTCTTCGTGACGGCGGTGGTCGCGGGCTACGTCGACTACTTCCTGAACCAGTTCGTGGCGCCGCTGATGCACCGCCACCGGCTGTCCACGGGCGCGGCCTGGTCACTCTTCCTGCCGCAGTTCCGCGCGCGACCCTGGCCCTTCGTGGTGATGGGCCTGTTCTCCTTCGGCCTCACGCTGGTCGGCAGCATGGTCCTGGCCCTGGCCGGGATCCTGACCTGCTGTCTGGGCCTGCTGCTGATGATGCTGCCCTACCTCGGCTCGGTGGTGACCCTGCCCCTGCCGGTCGTGATCCGCTACATGAATCTCGAGTTCCTGGGCCAGTTCGGCGACGACTTCCGCTGCCTCGCCCCCTTCGCGCCCGACCCGGCTCCCGGACCGGACGGCAGCCCGCCCCCGCCGACGCCCACGGCGGCGCCCGGCGCGGCCGGCTCAGGCGAGTTCGAGACTGACGGGGCAGTGGTCCGACCCGAGGACGTCGGCGAGGATGCCGGCCCCGACGAGCCGGGGCCGCAGGCTCCCTGAGATCAGGAAGTAGTCCAGACGCCAGCCGATGTTCCGTTCGCGCACGCCCTTGCGGTTGCTCCACCAGGTGTAGTGTCCCCCCCCCGGCTCGAACTCCCGGAACGTGTCGACGAAGCCCGCCGCGAGGATGTTGTCGAAACCCGCCCGCTCCTCGTCGGTGAAGCCGGCGTTGCCACGATTGGGCCCCGGATTGGCCAGGTCGATCTCCCGGTGCGAGACGTTCAGGTCGCCGCAGAAGACCACCGGCTTGGTCTTCTCCAGCCGGCGCACGAACTTCAGGAAGTCCCGGTCCCACTGGTTCTGGCGGTAGTCCAGGCGCGTCAGCTCGCGCTGGGCGTTGGGCGTGTACACGGTGACGACGAAGAAGTCGTCGTACTCGGCGGTGAGCACGCGCCCCTCGGTGTCGTGGTCGGCGATGCCGAGGCCCGGGAACACGGCCCGCGGCCGCGTGCGGCTGAGAATGGCCGTGCCGGAATAGCCCCGCTTGAGGGCCGGATTCCAGAACATGCCGTAGTCCGGCAGGTCGAGCGTCACCTGCTCGGGCAGCGCGCGCACCTCCTGCAGGCAGATCACATCGGCGCCGTCGCGCCGCACGAAGTCCTCGAACCCCTTGTCGAGGCAGGCCCGCAGGCCGTTCACGTTCCAGGAAATCAATCGCATGCGAGCTCCCGTTCGCGGGTGGTTTGGTCGGGTTGCGGTTCCGGATCAGCGGACGTAGCCCAGCGACCGCAGCTTCTCGCGGGTGGCCTCGTCCAGTTCGACTTCGCTGCGCCCGCCGGGGCGGTAGGCCGCGAGCTCCTGTTCGAGCAGCGCCCGCAGCGCCTTCACGTCGCCCGGTCGTTCGGCGAAGACGTTGTGCTCCTGCCCCGGATCGGCCGCCAGGTCGTGCAGCTGCACCTCGCCGTCGTCGGCCAGGGTCAGGCGCACGTCGCCCACCCGGATCGAGCGCAGGGCACGGTCGATGGCGCCCCGGTCGAGGTCGGGGTTCAGCCGGGCCAGCGAGCCGACCAGATGCCCCTGGGGGCGGGCGTATTCGGCCACGAGGGCCCGCCCCGCCGGCGCCGGCCCGCCCAGCAGCGAACGGCTGTGGGGCGTGGGCACGGGCGCGGTGAAGCCGGCCAGGTCGCCGACCGTGGCGAAGATGTCGCTCAGCAGCACCGGCTCCGTGCGTTCGCCCGCGGCCAGCAGCCCCGGCGCGCGCACGATCAGCGGCACCGCCAGCAGCGACTCGTGCAGGCTGAACTGGTGGTCGACCAGACCGTGGTCGCCCAGATTCTCCCCGTGATCCGAGCAGACGATCAGCACGGTGTCCTCGACGTGACCGGCCTCGGTCAGCGCCGCGACGATGCCGCCGAGCAGGCCGTCGACCGTGGCCACGTCGCCCCAGTAGAGATCGCGGTGGCGGGCCCAGTCCACCTCGCCGAAGGCGTGCAGACCGGCCTGGTACTCCATGCCCCATTCGCCCGTCACCAGGTCGTCCGGGTCGCGCTGCGGCAACAGGTGGCGCCGCACGTCGGCCGGCGGGTCGTAGGGCAGATGGGCCTCGAGCAGGTTGACGAAGGCGAAGAACGGCTGTTCCGGACCGCGGCTCCGCAGCCAGCGGCGGAACCAGCCCACCGAGGCGCGGCCGCCCTGGTCGCCCCGCCAGGTGCCCGCGTCGCCGGCGACGCCGCCCTGCACGGGCGCCTCCTGCACGGTGGCGAAGCCGCGCAGCAGGCCGGTGGTGCGGTCGCTCAGCCAGGGATTGGAGTAGAACGCGGCCGTGGCGTAGCCCGCCTGGCCGAGCAGTTCGGCGAGGGTCGTCTTGTCGGCGTCGAGGCGGGGATTCTGGTGGGTGCAGTGGTGCCCCGCCGCCAGCAGGCCGGTGAACATGGACGCGTGGGACGGGACCGTCCAGGGCGCGGTGGCCCAGGCGTTGGTGAAGACCGTGCTCTCGGCCGCCAGGGCCGCCAGGACCGGACGGGCGGCCGGATCGCGGGCCGCGACATCTTCGCGCACCGTGTCGAGCACGACGAGCACGATGTTCGGTCGGGGCGCGGGCTCGCCGCAACCACCGGCGAGGAACGCGGCGACCCCGAAACAGGCCACGATGAGGAACAGGCGGAACGGCGCCCGGAGCATGAAGTCACCTCGCACGACGGGGAAAGCACGACGCCCCGTAAGGTACATCACATCCCGGTGCGGGCCAACCTCCGCTCCTCGCGCAGGCAGTACAGGGTCGGCACCGTGAACAGCGTGATCAGGGCGACGACCATGCCCCCGAACGAGGGAATCGCCATGGGGATCATGATGTCCGACCCGCGGCCGGTGAGCGTCAGCACCGGCAGCAGGGCCAGGATCGTCGTGGCGCTGGTCATCAGGGCCGGCCGCACGCGCCGTTCGGCCGCCGCCACCGTGGCCCGCCGCACGCCGCGGCGGTCGTCCGGGCGGCGTTCGCGGAAGCTGATGTCCAGGTACGTGGCCATGAGCACGCCGTCGTCGGTGGCGATGCCGAAGAGCGCCAGGAAGCCCACCCAGATCGCCACGCTCAGGTTGATCGGATGGATCGCGAAGAGATCGCGCAGGTCGACGCCGAACAGGTGCAGGTCCAGGAACCAGTGCTGGCCGTAGAGCCATACCATGACGAAGCCGCCGGCCCAGGCCACGAACACGCCCGCGAAGACCATGGTCGTCGTCAGCACCGAGCGGAACTGCAGGTACAGCACGAGGAAGATCAGCAGCAGGGCCACCGGCAGCACGACCGACAGCGTGCGCTCCGAGCGCACCTGGTTCTCAAAACTGCCGGCGAAGACGTAGCTCACGCCGGTCGGCAGGGCGAGCGTGCCCGCCGCGCGCAGGTCGCGCAGGTGGGCCGCCGCGCGCTCGACGACGTCGACCTCGGCCTCGGCGGCGTCCTTGTCGAAGATCACGTAGCCCACCAGGAAGGTGTCTTCGCTCTTGATGGTCATGGGGCCGCGCACGTAGCGGATGTCCACCAGGCTTCCCAGCGGCACCTGCACGCCGTCGGCGCCGGTCACCAGGATGCCCCTGATCTCGTCGAGGTCGTCCCGCCGCTCGCGCTGGTAGCGCACGAGCACCGGGAAGCGCTCGCGCCCCTCGACGCTGGTCGTCGCCTTGACGCCGCCCACGGCGGCCTGGACGACCTGCTGCACGCGGTCGACGGTCAGGCCGTGGCGCGCGATCTCGTCGCGCAGCACGTGCAGTTCGAGGTAGGGCTTGCCCACGACCCGATCGGCGATGACCGTGGCCGCGTTCACTCCCGGCACCTCCTTGAGGTGCTTCTCGAGCTCGAGGGCCGCCGTCTCGATGGCCTCGAGGCTGGGCCCGCGCACCTTGACGCCCATGGGCGCGCGCATGCCGCTCTGCAGCATGACCAGCCGCGTCGAGATGGGCTGCAGCCTGGGCGCCGAGGTCGTGCCGGGGATCTTCGCCACCCGCACGATCTCCTGCCAGATGTCGTCCTCGGACGTGATCCCGTCGCGCCACTGCCGGAAGAAGCGTCCCCGGCCGTCGGGAATCAGCTCGCCGTGCTCGTCGCGCACGAACTCCCCGTCCCGGAACCGGTACCGCTGGCGCTCGCCCCGGTCGTTGAGGCGGAACTCCGCCTTGTAGTTGATCACGGTCTCGATCATGGAGATGGGTGCCGGGTCCAGCGCCGTCTGCGCCCGCCCCAGCTTGCCCACGACCTGCTCCACCTCGGGAATCGAGGCGATGGCCATGTCCAGCTTGGCCAGGACGTCGTTGGCCTCGCCGATGGAGGCGTGGGGCATGGTCGTCGGCATGTAGAGGAACGAACCTTCGTCCAGGGGCGGCATGAATTCCTTGCCGAGTCCCGGGAAGGCGTGGCGCGGGCCGGACCAGACGCGCGACCACGTCGAACCGTCGGCGCCCCCGGCCCCCGCCCCCGGCAGGAAGGCGAAGACGCGGTCGAATCCGAGCCACGCCATGGCCCCCCAGGCCACCAGCAGCAGGGGCAGGGCCAGGAAAAGGGCCTTGTGGTCGAGACACCACCCCAGCAGACGCGGGTACACGCGGCCGAACCCGCCGAACAGGCCGAGCACCCCGCCGACCACCACCAGCACGAAGAGGATGTTCAGCAGCAGGCTGCGCTCCGGTCCCAGGGGCAGCCAGCTGTCGGCCAGGAAGACGGCGGCGACGATCGCCAGGACGTAGTTGAGCAGTCCCCGCTCCCGCCACCAGGGCGCCGACGTCGGGACCGTCGCGGCGACGCGGCGGCGTCCGAAGCGCCCGCGCCCCAGGCCCAGCAGCAGGTGCACCACCGGCGGGATCACCACGATGGCGATGAGCACCGACGCGAACAGGGCGAAGGTCTTGGTGAAGGCCAGCGGCCGGAACAGTTTCCCCTCGGCCGCGACCAGGGTGAACACCGGCAGGAAGCCGATGATCGTCGTGGCCACGGCCGTCAGCACCGCGCTGCCCACCTCGGTGCTGGCTTCGTGCACCAGGTCGCGCAGCGGGCGGTCGCCGTCCTCGCGTGCGCGCCGCGACAGGATGTTCTCCACCAGGATCACGCCCATGTCGACCATCGTGCCGATGGCGATGGCGATGCCCGAGAGCGCCACGATGTTCGCGTCGACCTTCATCAGCTTCATGGCGATGAAGACCATCAGCACCGCCAGCGGCAACAGCCCCGCCACGACCAGGCCGCCGCGCAGGTTCCGCACCATGACGATCACCACGATGATGGTGATCAGGATCTCGAGCCGCAGCGCCTCGTTCAGCGTGCCGAGGGTCTCGTGGATCAGGCCGGTGCGGTCGTAGAAGGGCACCACCGTGACCCGGCTCGTGCGTCCGTCCGGCAGGGTGCGGACCGGCAACGACGGCGCGATCTCGGCGATCTTCGCCTTCACCCGGGTGATGACCGCGAGGGGGTTCTCCCCCGAGCGCACGACCACGACCCCGCCCACGGCCTCGGCGCCCTCCTTGTCCAGGGCGCCCCGACGCAGGGCCGGCCCGACGCCCACCGTCGCGATGTCGCCGAGCAGCACCGGCACGTTGTCCTGCACCGTCACGACGCTGCGCTCGAGGTCGGCCACGCCGGCGATCGTCCCCACGCCGCGCACCACGTACTCCACGCGGTTGATCTCCAGGCTGCGCGCGCCGACGTCGCGGTTCGAGCCCCTCACGGCCGCGACGACCTTCTCCAGCGAGAGCCCGTACAGGCGCAGGGCGTCCGGATCGACGTCGACCTGGTACTCGGCCTGGAAGCCGCCCACCGAGGCCACCTCGGCGACGCCGCCGGCGGCGAGCAGGGCGTCGCGCACATGGAAGTCCTGGACGGTGCGCAGTTCGGCCGGATCCCAGCCGCCGGTGGGCCGGCCGGCCTCGTCGCGCCCCTCGAGGGTGTACCAGTAGACCTGGCCCAGCGCCGTCGCATCGGGCCCCAGCGCCGGGCGCACCTCGTCGGGCAGGGTGCCGACGGGCAGGCTGCCGAGCTTCTCCAGGATGCGGGACCGCGAGTCGTAGAAGTCGGCGTCCTCGTTGAAGATGACGTAGATCGTCGAGAACCCGAAGAAGCTGTAGCTGCGCACGGTCCGCACCTGGGGCAGGCCCAGCAGCGACACCGTCAGCGGGTAGGTGATCTGGTCCTCGACGTCCTGGGGGCTGCGGCCCGGCCATTCGGTGAAGACGATCTGCTGGTTCTCGCCCAGATCCGGGATGGCGTCCACCGGCACCGGGTCGCGGGGCAACGGGCCCAGGTTCCAGGCGAACGGCGACACCGACAGGCCCCAGCCGACGGCCAGCACGACCAGCAGGAAGACGATCAGCTTGTTGTCGAGGCAGAAGCCGATCAGGCGGCCGATCGGTCCGTTCGTGGCGGTGACGGGCGCGTCGGGGCGCAGGTCGTTCATCGCGCGTCCCCACCTGCGGCCGATGACGCCCCGGCGATCTCCACCTGCGAGCCGCAGCGCAGCATGGCGTCGCCGTAGTACGGGTTCGCGGTCGTGGTCCCCTTCTGCAGCCAGTAGGCGCCGCGACCGTCCATGGCCATGGGGCAGTGGAAGCGGCGCACGGTCAGGTCGCCGCCGCGGTAGGTCGCCACGGCCTGCCACAGGGCGTCGGAGAGGGACTCGAAGGCCACGCGCCGATCGGCGATGTCGCCCGCGGCGGCCGTCGCGTCCGCGGCCCGACGCAGGTCCCGGCGCAGGGATCCCCACAGTTCGACGGCCGCCGCGGCGAGGCCCGCCGTGTCGCACTCGAGCTGCGGCAGCGCCGTCGCGACCGCCGCGGCCGCCGCCCGCGCCGCGGTGTCGTCGTCACCGGCCAGGGCCTCCTGCAGCGGATAGTAGGCATCGACCACGGCACCGAGTCCGGCGCCGAAACAGGCCGGCGCGTCGAACGGATCGACCCGCACCCGGTCGCCCGGGACCGCGGCCGGCGCCATGTCCATGCCCGCGTGGTCGTGGTCCGGAGCGGATTCGCCGGCGAGGGGATTCATCATGCTCGGCTGGGCCAGGATCTGCAGGGCGCTGTCGATCTTGAAGCTGCCGCGCGTGACGACCTCCTCACCCTCGTCGAGGCCCGCGACGACGAGGTAGTGGTCGCCGGCCCGCGGGCCGAGCACCACCTGGCGCCCGGCGAAGACCGGACCGTCCGGTCCGTCGCGACGGACGTAGACCACGGCGCGCTCACCCGTCAGCAGCGGCGCCGAGGCCGGGATCACCAGCGGCGGCGTGGCCGCCGTCTCATCGGTCACCGGCAGGCCGTCCGCATCGAGCGCGGCCTGCACGTGGCCCACGGCGAGCATGCCGGGCTTGAGCAGGTTGTCGGCATTGGCGACCGCGACCCGCACCTCGACGGTGCGCGTCCGCTCGTCGAGCACCGGATCGATGAACTGGATCTCGCCGGCGAACTCGCGTCCCGGGAAGGCCCGGGTCGTGAAGCCGACGGCCTGGCCGTCGCGCAGCCAGGGCACGTCGGTCTCGAAGGCCTGCAGCGTGATCCACACGGCCGACAGGTCGGCGATCTCGTAGAGCACCGAGCCGGTCTTGACGTAGTCGCCCCGGGTGGCCATGCGCATGACGACGACGCCGCCCACCGGCGCGGTCACCGTGAGGTGATCGCTGATGCCCTGTCCGGACGCGATCGCCGCGATCTGTTCCTCGCCCATGCCCCACAGCCGCAGACGTTCCCTGGCCGCGGCCAGGGTGGCCGCCGCGCTCCCCGCGAGAGACCCGTCCTCGTCGCCCGCGGCCGCCGCCCGGGCCGCGGCCTGCAGTTCGGCCTGCGCCGTGTACAGTTCGGGGCTGTAGATCTCCGCCAGCTTCATGCCACGGCTGACCACCTGGCCGGTGGCGTCGACGTAGAGGTCGTCCAGGCGGCCGCCGACCCGGGCCGTGATCGTGCGGGTGCGCGTCTCGTCGGCCGTGACCTTGCCCACGAGCCGGATGTCGCGCGTGACGAAGCGCCGCGCGACGACGTCGGTGGCCACGTCGGCCAGGGCGGCGGCGTTCTCGCTCAACGCGAGTTCGCCCGGCGCCAGGCCGCCGTCGCCCCCCTCCTCCAGCGGGATCAGGTCCATGAAGCAGATCGGGCACTTCTGGTCGTTGCTCGGCAAGATGATCTGCGGGTGCATCGAGCAGGTCCAGCGGGTCGGACTGGCCGCTTCACCGACCGGCACCGCCGGCGCGGCCGACCCGCCACCACCCCGCAGGGCGAAGCCGAGTCCGAAGGCCGCCAGGACGGCGACCACAACAGCGATGCTCCGGACGGGAAGGGCGTTCCGGCGGGTGCTCATGATCCCTCTCTTTCCGCGGCGGGGACGGCCGCTCCGGGCAGCCGCCCGGCGACCAGATCTTCGGGGGTGACGCCCAGCAGGGCGCCCAGATCGTTCACGGCGAGCACGCGGTCATAGCGGGCCCGCAGCAGGGAGAGCTCCAGGCCGAGGTGGGCCTGGCGCGCGTCGAGGAGCCGGGTGAACCCGATCTGGCCGGACTCGTACGCCGCCGCGGTCACGGCCAGGTTCTGGGCGCTGCGCGGCAGCAGGGTGGTGCCGTAGAGTTCCAGGTCGCGACCGGCCTCGCGCCAGGCGTAGAGGGTGTTCTCGAGATCGGCCGCGAGGCGGAGGCGGGTGTCGCTCAGGCCCGCGCTGACGGCGCGCAGCTGACCGGCCGAAGCCTTCTTCTCGGCGCCCGCCTGCCCCCCCCACAGGGGGATGTTCACGCCCAGCCGGGCGATGACCGGGTCCTTGCCGCTGTCGGCCACGCCGGGCATGGCGGCCTCGCCGGTCATGATGTAGTCCACGCCCACCGTCAGTTCGGGCCAGGCCTTCCTGTCGGCCGCGTCGACGCCCGCCCGCCGGCTCTCCTGCAGATTCCGCAGCGACGCGAGCGTCGGATTGCCCAGACGCAGGGCCTCATCCAGGTCCGCCCGTCCCGGCAACGGCGCCGTGGCCAGATCTCGCGGCAGGTCGGCCGCCACGGGAACCGGTGCGCCCGGGGCCAGCCCGGCGGCCGCGTTCAGGCGGGCCCCGACCGGTGTCCGCCGGTCGCGCAGGCCGGCGAGTCGCGCCTCGAGCCGCCCGATCTCCATCTGGGCCTCGAGCACCTGGGCGTACGGGCCTTCGCCGGCCTCGTAGCGGGTGCGGGCGACGACTTCGGTCTGGCGGGACAGGTCCAGGTCGCGCGCGACGATGGCCGCCTGCTCGTCCAGCCAGGCCAGTTCGTACCAGGCCCGACGGATGTCGTGGGCCACCTGCCAGCGCGTCTCGCGGACGTTCTCATCGGCGGCGGCCGCCTCGGCGGCGACGCTCGCGCGGCGGGCGCCGAGGGTGCCGAACCACGGCAGGCTCTGACTCAGACTGAAGACCCGCTGCTGGGGCCCGACCCGGGTCTCGACCGGGACGATCATCTCGCCCCAGGCCAGTTTGAGGCCGGGCAGCGCCCCGGCCCGTTCGGCCTGGGCCCGCATCGACTCCGCCCGGGCCGCCTGCCCCGCGAGACGGGGACTGTGGGCGTCGGCCCAGGCCAGGTAGTCCGCAAGGGCGGGCCGTTCCGGAAACCGGAGGTCCCCGGCGTCCCGGGCCGCGGCCGGACCCATCCCGCCCAACGTGAGCAGAATCAGCAGGGGGAACAGGGAGCGGAGGTCTCGCGTTCGCATCATGGTCGCCACTTTCGTCGGGCCACGGACCGGTTCGTGGCCCGGGGATTGCAATTTCCAAACCAAGTCCTTTGTGATCTTATATGATTTTATGGCAACAACTTGACTAGCGCCAAGGACGCGACCGGTCGAAAATTATGGAGAATATTCTCTAGAAGTTCGTAGAATATTCGACAAACCTGCCCCAAGGAGATGCGGATGACCCCAGCCGAACCCACCGCCGCCGAGGCGGGATTCCTGCGCCGCTACGGCCTGGCCATCGCCGCCATCCTGGTCATTTCGGGCCTGCACTACCTGACTCCGCACGGCGGTGTCCACGACCACAGCACCCACACCACGAGCTACCCCTGGTACGTGAACATGCACGGCATCTACCGCCGTCTGTACTACCTGCCCATCATCTGGGCCGCCTTCCGCGGCGGGCGGCGCGGCGGCCTCGGGGCCAGCCTGCTCGTGATCTTCTTCTACGTGCCCCACGCCATGGGCCTGATCGGCCACGACCCGGGCACCGCCATCGAGAAGACCCTCGAGATCCTGCTCTATCTGGGCGTCGGCGCCCTGACCGGCTCGTTGGTCGCCCGGCTCAACCAGGCCCGCGCGCGTCTGCAACGGACAGCCACCGATCTGCAGAACGCCCTGGACGAGAAGACGGCCATGGAGGCCGAACTCGTGCGCTCCGAACGGCTGGCCGCAGTCGGGCGTCTTTCGGCCGGACTGGCCCACGAGATCCGCAATCCCCTGGCGAGCATCCGGGGCTCCGCCGAGGTCCTCGGCGACGACTTCCCCGCCGAACATCCCAAGGGCGGGCTCTTCCGCATCCTGCTCGAGGAGACCGGCCGCCTCAACGAGGTCCTGACCCGCTTCCTCGACTTCGCGCGCAGCACCCCCGGCGAGCGCCGCCCCTTCGACCTCGCCGAAGAAGCCGCGGCGGTCGGCCAGCTGCTCGCCCACCAGCCCGGCACGCCCCCCGTGCGCGTGCACGGCGACGGCCCGGTGCCGGCCCTTGGCGACCGCGAGCGTGTGCGGCAGGTGCTGCTGAACCTGGCCATGAACGCGGCGGCCGCGGCCGGCCCCGACGGCGCGGTGCACTTCGCCCTCGACTGCACCGCCGGCGTGGCCACCTGCCGCGTGACCGACGACGGCCCGGGCTTCAGCCCCGAGGCGGTCGCCAATTTCGGCACTCCCTTCTTCTCCACCCGCGACGGCGGCACGGGGCTGGGCCTGGCCACGAGCCTGCGCATCGCCGAGGACCTCGGCGGCGGCCTGCGCCTGGACCTCACCCACCCGCACGGCGGATGCGTCGTCCTGACCCTGCCCTGCGCGGACCACTGAACCGGAGGACGCCATGGCGCGCATCCTGCTCATCGACGACGACACGAATCTGCGGGAGGTCGCGCGCTACATCCTGGCCGACGCCGGCCACCACGTGCTCACCGCCGCCGATGGCGAGGCGGGTCTCGCGCTGCTCGACGGGGATCCGGACCTGGTCATCTCGGACATTCGCATGCCCGGCATCGACGGGATGGAGGTGCTGCGGCGGATCCGCGACCGGTTCGGCGACACGGCGCCGCCGGTGATCATGCTCACGGCCCACGGGACCGTCGAACAGGCCGTCGCGGCCATGCAGCTGGGCGCCTTCACCTACCTGCTGAAGCCCTTCGCGCGGGAGGAACTGAAGCTCACCGCCGAGCAGGCCCTGCGCGCCCGCGAACTCGAACGCGACAACGTCCGCCTGCGCGGCCTGCTGCAGCGGCAGCGCGACCGGTCCGGCCTGGTCTTCCGATCGGCGCCCATGAAAAGGCTGCTCGCCGACCTGCAGCAGGCCGCCCCGACGGACGCCAGCGTGCTGCTGGTCGGGGAAAGCGGCACGGGCAAGGAGCTGGCGGCGCGGGCCTGCCACGACCTGAGTCCGCGCTGGGACCGCCCGTTCGTCGCGGTGAACTGCGGCGCCATTCCCGGGCCGCTCATGGAGTCGGAGCTCTTCGGACACGCCCGCGGCGCCTTCACCGGGGCCGACCGGGCCGCGCCGGGCCGCATCCGCGCCGCCGACGGCGGGACGCTCTTTCTCGACGAGATCGCCGAACTTCCCCTCGCCCTGCAGCCCAAGCTGCTGCGCGTGCTCGAATCCCGGCAGGTCGATCCGGTGGGTGCGAACGTCCCGGTGCCCGTGGACTTCCGCCTCGTCTGCGCCACCAACCGCGATCTGGACGCCGAGGTGGCTGCGGGCCGCTTTCGGGAGGACCTGCTCTACCGCATCAACGTCCTGCACCTGGTGATGCCCCCCCTGCGCGAGCGCCCGGGCGACGTGCCCCTGCTGTGGGAGCACTTCAGCCGGCAGCACGCCGGCGAACCCGTCGCCACCGACCCGGACGTGCTCGCCGCCCTGGCGGCGCGTCCGTGGAAGGGCAACGTGCGCGAACTGAAGAACCTCAACCAGCGCCTCGTTCTCATGCGTCGCGGCGACAACATCACCGGGGACGACTTCGAGCGTCTCGCCCCCGCCGCCGGCGCCGTCCCGGCGGCCACCCCCGGCGCCCCCGCCGCTCCGGGGGGCCTGCCCCTCGGCCCCCTCCCCGCCGGCGGCATCTCGCTGGTCGATATCGAGAAGGAGGTCATCCGCCGCGCCCTGGCCATGTGCGACGGGAACCGCTCCAAGGCCGCCGCCTTCCTGGACATCCCGCGGCACGTCTTGGTCTACCGCCTGCAGAAGTACGACCTGGCTTGATAGCCGTGCCGAGGGGCGCGAAGGGGTTCGTGGGAAAGGCGTTGCGACTGTGGCGACCGGGAAGTCCAAGGTCCCCAAGTCGCCCGGGAGCCGTCTTTCCCACGAACCCCTTCGCGCCCCTCAGTACGACATCGAGTCCAGTTCGACCTTGCCGCGGAAGACGCGATAGACGTGGAAGGTGTAGCCCACGACCAGGGGCATGCCGATGCCGGCGAGGATGAGCATGGTTCTCAGGGTCTGCGGACTGCTGGCGGCATTGAAGGCCGTGAGGCTGGTGCCCGCGGTGCCGTGAATGAGCTCGGGGAACATGCCGATGCCCAGCAGGGTGAGCAGCAGGACCGTGGCCAACGACGACGAGAGGAAGGCGCCGAACTCGCGGCCGCGGTGCACTTCACGGGGGATGTTGGCGATGGCCAGGACGCTCAGCAGCGGCACGACGAAGAGGACCGGCGCGGCGCGGAACGGCTCGGCCAGCCGGGGCAGGTAGAGCAGGGTCGCCAGCGTGGTCAGGCCGTACATGATGACGAAGAAGATGATCGTCGGGCGCACCCAGCCACGCACGAGGGCGTTCAGTTCGCCGCCGGTCTTCATCACCAGGAAGATGGCCCCGTGCATCGCGAAGAGCGCCACCACGGTCACGCCCGTCAGCAGGGCGTAGGGATGGAGCTGGGCCACCAGGCTGCCGCGGTAGCCGAAGTCCGGATCGATGGGCACGCCCCAGGCGATATTCCCCATGGTCACCCCGATGAGGAAGGCCGCGAAGACGCTCGAGAACCAGAACGCCCCGTCCCAGATCGCCCGCCAGCGCCGCGCCGCGCGCAGGCTGCGCACGTGGATCGAGACGCCGCGGAAGATGAGCATGAAGAGCAGCAGGATGAAGGCCGTGTAGAAGCCGCTGAAGGCGGTGGCGTAGACATCGGGAAATGCGGCGAAGAGCGCCCCGCCGCCGGTGACCAGCCACACCTGGTTGCCGTCCCACACCGGACCGATGGCGTTCAGGAAGACGCGCCGATCTTGGTCCTCGCGGGCCAGCAGGTGCAGGGCGCCCACCCCCAGGTCGAAGCCGTCGAGGACGGCGTAACCCGCGAACAGCGCCCCCACGAGCAGATACCAGGCCACGTTCAGGAAACCGCCGTCCATCACGCCGCCTGCCCGTCGTCGGCGAGATCCGCCGCCAGCGGTCCCTTGCGCACCTTGTGGTCCAGCAGCACCAGGAAGACGCTGAAGAGCGCCAGGTAGATCACCGTGAACAGGATCAGCGAAAGCAGAACCTGCCCCGGTGCGAGGGTGTCGCTCACGGCGTCGGCCGTCTTCAGCAGGCCGTGCACGATCCAGGGCTGGCGGCCCACCTCCGCCGCGGCCCAGCCCAGCTGGTTGGCCAGCTGCGGCAGCAGCACGCTGCAGACCATGACCCACAGCAGGAGTCGCGAGCGGAACAGGATGCCCCGCCAGGCCAGCAGCCCGCCTCCCCAGCTGAGCCCGATCAGCGTCATCCCGATGGCGACCATCAGGTGGTAGAACTGGAACGTGCTCTGCACCGGGGGCCGCTCGTCGGCCGGGAAGTCGTCCAGGCCCCGGATCACCGTGCCGGTGTCGCCGCCGACCAGGATGCTGAGCAGCCCCGGGATCTTGATGCCGTGCACGGTCCGCGTCTCCTCGTCGACCCAGCCGACGACGGTGAGCTCGGCGTCGGCACCGGTCTCGTAGATGCCCTCGAAGGCGGCGAGCTTGGCCGGCTGGTGCTCGGCCACGGTGACGGCGCTGCCGTGTCCGGTGGCCAACTGGCCCAGCGACGCGACCATGGCCACGCCCAGGCCGATCTTCAGCGAGGTGCGGGCGAAGACCTCGTGCTGCCGCCGCAGCAGGTAGAACGCCGCCACCGAAACGACGAAGAAGGCGCCCGCCTGCCAGCAGCCCATGATCGTGTGGCTGAGGCGGTCCACGGTCGAGGGATTCATCACCGCGCCCCAGAAGCTCGTGATCTCGGCCCGCTGGCCCATGGGCGTGGTCACGATGCGGTAGGCCGTCGGTGTCTGCATCCAGCTGTTGGCCACCACGATCCAGATGGCGCTGAAGTGGGCGCCGAGGGCGACCATGATCGTCGCCAGGAAGTGCATGCGCGGGCCGACCCGGCGCCAGCCGAACAGGAGGATGGCGAGGAAGCCCGACTCGAGGAAGAAGGCGAAGATGCCCTCGGCGGCGAGCGGACCGCCGAAGATGTCGCCCACGAAGCGCGAGTAGCGGGCCCAGTTGGTGCCGAACTCGAATTCCATGACGATGCCCGTCCCCACCCCGAAGGCGAAGATCAGGCCGAAGATGCGCACCCAGAAGCGCACCATCTGGCGGTGCTCGGGCAGGCCGGTGCGCAGGGCCAGACCCTCCATGATCACGAGGACCAGGCCGAGCCCGATGCTCAGCGGCGGGTACAGGTAGTGGAAGCCGATCGTGATGGCGAACTGCAGGCGGGAGAGCAGGACCAGATCCATGGCGGCGCATCCTCGGTTGAGGCCCGGGTCGCGGGCGGAGCCGGCGCCGCAGCGGATGGCTGCCCGGCCCGGGTCTTCCCGCAATAACGTCGTCCGCCGGGCCGACGTCAAAGGAAAGAAGCGCCGAATAGTCCGGTTTAGCGCTGGGATTTCGGGGCGTTCGATGCCGCCCGGAGCCGGTCGCGCAGGTCCCGGACCGCAGGCTCTGCGGGAAAGAGCCGGGCGAGGTTCTCGGCCGCCGGCAGCCCGGCGGCGGGCCGGTCGGCCTCCAGGGCGTAGAGGGCCAGGGCGTTCAGGGTGTCGGCGTCCCAGGGATGATCCGCCACGACCCGACCGAGGGCCGCGAGGGCCGCCTCGGGGCGGCCCGCGTCCCAAAGCGCCACGCCCAGCACGTAGCCGAAGCGCGCGGCCTGCGGCCGCATGGCGGCGGCGCGTTCCAGTTCGGCCAGGGCTTCGTCGCGCTCGCCGGTGCGGATCAGGTGCAGTCCCAGGGCGTGGTGCAGCTCGGCCGGATCGGTCGCGGCCGCGAGCCCCTGCCGCAGCACCGACGCGGCCGCCGCCGGCCGCTCGGCCCGGCGCAGGAAGTCGGCGTAGTTGACGTAGGCCGGACCGAACGCCGGCGCCAGTTCCACGGCGTGGCGGAACGCCGCCTCGGCCGCCGGCCCCCGCCCCCGCGCCTCGTCGTAGGCGGCCCGCTCGAGCCAGGTCTCCGGCCGCTCGAGATTCCGCTCCAGGTAGGCCGACCAGATCGTGCGCGCCGTCCGGATCCCGGCCGGATCGGCGGTGGACGTGAGGGCGTCCGGCAGCAGCGCCACTTCCCGGGCCGCGGCCAGCCGCACCGCGAACACCTCGTCGTCGACGAGCGGCAGCGCGCGCGCCACCCGCTGGGGCACCGGCGAGGTGGCCAGCGAACGGGCCGCCGACGCGCGCACGAGGGGATCGGTGTCGGCCAGCGCGGCGACGAGTTCGGGGCGGCCGGCCGTCGGTCCGTAGCCGGCGACGAGCTCCAGGGCCGTCGCCCGCGCGATGCCCGGCTGCCCGCGGTCGCGCACGAGCGCCCACAGCTTCTCGGCGGCGCCGGGCGCGCCGGTGCGGCCGGCGTGCAGGGCCGTGGCGAAGTGCGGCCCCTGTTTGCGGTCGGCGCCGTACCAGTTGACGATCGCGTCCTGCGCCCACCGGACCGGCTTGTCGGCGTGGCAGTCCGAGCACGCGTTGGGCGTGCCGAGGGCCAGGCTCAGGTCCGGGCGCGGGATGCGGAAACCGTGGTCGCGGCGGGCGTCGACGACCATCACGTTGCGGGCCTGCTGGTGGCAGTCGAGGCAGCTGTCGCCCCCCTTGCCCGGCTGGTGGAAGTGGTGGGCCGGCGTGTCGAAGACCTCGGCGCGATGGCAGCGGGCGCAGACCTGGTTGCCGGTGCCCCGCGTCCGCGTCGAATGCACGTCGTGGCAATCGCTGCACGTCACCCCCGCCGCGTGCATCTTCGACTGCAGGAACGAGCCGTAGACGTACACCTCGTCCTGGTTCTGGCCGTCGGCCGCGTAGAGGTTCTCTTCGAGGAGCTCGAGGCGATAGTGGTCGAGCAGGGGTCGTCCGTAGACGTAGTCGTCGGTCAGCGGCGAGCGGCGGGCGTGGCAGCGCGCGCACGACTCGACCTCGACGCGGCTCGCCAGGGGCTCGCTGCGCTCCGCCGTCGCCTTGCCCTCCGTGAAGACCCACGCCCCCGTGTCGGGCGAGGCCAGATCGACGACCAGGCCGCGTCGGCCGTCCGTGTTGCGGGGGCGCAGGCCGCGGGCCGCCGCCTGCTCCCAGGTCACGTGGCGCGAGCCGGGTCCGTGGCAGGCTTCGCAGGAGACGTCGATCTCGCTGTACGCGGTGGCGTAGGTGTCCGTGTCGGCGTCGTAGTTGCGGCGCAGGTTCGTGGTGTGGCACTCGGCGCACATGTAGTTCCAGTTCTGGAGCATGCCGGTCCAGTGGAAGAGGTCGCCGGCCGGCGTCGGGTCGTCGGGATAGAGATGGAACCAGCGCTGCCCGCCGTCGGCCGCCGGACGGGCGTCCCAGCACACGTTCAAAGCCTGCAGGCGTCCGTCGGGGAAACGGATCAGGAACTGCTCGAGGGGGAACCAGCCGAAGACGTAGGCGATCTCGAACTCGGTCAGGGCGCCGTCCGGGCCGTCGGTGCGCACGAGGTAGGTGTCGCCGCGGCGGAAGAACGTCGAGGTCACGCCGAAGTGGGTGAACATCGCCCCGTCGAAGTCGGCGGTGACCGTGGCGGGCGACGGCCGCTGCATGGCCCGGTCGTGGTCCGAGCCGGTCCAGGCGCTGTCGGCGGCGGCGTGGCAGGCGCGGCAGGCGTCACGGCCCACCCAGGTCGCCGGCACCTGGCTGTAGTCCGGCCCGTCGGCGGCTCCGTTCGCGACATGCGGACGCTGCCAGAGCTGATGCACCAGCAGGGCCAGCGCCGTGACCACGGCGCCGGCCACCAGGAAGCGGACCAGATCCCTGTTGAACATGCGGCTCTCCCGGACCGCCGCGTCAGTCCATGCCGAAGCCGAAACGCAGTTCGAGCCACTGCTGGGTGTCGTGGTCTCCCGTCTCGAAGGCGAAGTTGTAGCGCAGCGAGACCGTCCCCACGAACGCGTCCCACGGCAGCTGCAGGCCGATCTCCGGCGCGAGCGCCGGGTGCCACTCGCTCGTCTCGAAGGCCCACAGGCCCATGGTCGTGCGCTTCTCGACGTAGGCCAAGCCGGCGTTCAACCCGTAGTACAGCCGCTTGCCCCGGCGATCGCCGGCCTGGTACTTGTGCCAGGTCAGGTACAGGGGGACGGTGTTCACGTACTGCCAGCGTTTGCCGGTCACGGCGAAGTTCTCCGCCGCGAACGTGCCCGTGAAGGCCTCGTTGAACGCGTTCCACGACCCGCTGAACCCGAAGGCCGTGTCGCGCTTGTAGAAATTGCGCCACTCGAGGCTGGCGCCGCGGAACTGCAGGCCCGACGTGAAGTCGGCGGTGTCCCCGGCGGGCAGGGAGATGTTCCAGGACACCCCGAAGGCGTCGCCGGCCCGGGCCAGGCCGGGCAGCGCGACGACGAGCGCGCAGGCGATGATCAGCAGCTTCCTCATCGGACCACCTCCCCGCCGGCGAGCTTGACGGGCGGCGCCGCGATGACGTACGAGGACTGGCCGAACGCCTGGTCGATGGCGTCCACGATCCGCGTCTCGTTCACGTTGTTGGACGAGTCGAGGGCCCCGTTCACGCCGGCCACCCACATCACCGGCGCCACCGCGTCCGGGTCGCCCGCGTCGAAGCCCCGCAGGTCGACGAGCTGCCACAGGATCGTGCCCTGTTCGAAGCTCACCCCGCTCCAGGTGGGCGGATAGTAGTAGTAGCCGCCCCAGTAGCCCCAGTTCGACCAGTAGATCAGCACGTCCGACTTGACGGCCCCGACCTCGAGCCACACGTCCGGCTGGTTGGTCGCGGGGTCGGCCTCGCGCACGAAACCGCGGGCGGACATGTTCCGCTGCAGCGCCGCCAGGATGGCCGGATCGAAGCGCGCGTCGAGGGGCTCGGCGTCGGGGTCGTCCGACAGGACGGACACGGTGTCGCGCATGCCGTAGCTGACGAGCCCGGCGAAACTCACGTCGGGGTTGCGCACCGAGAGCACCAGCCCGATGTCGTCCAGGTCCTGCGGGCCGCCCGGATAGCAGGCCGCCACCAGGAGCAGGGCCCCCAGGGCGAGGACCGCCATCGCGGGGTGCCCGGGGCGTTGGGAGGGGAAGCGACTCAAGTCGGATCCTTCCGGAGAGGGGAACGCGGCGCGATGGCCGCGGCATGAGGGGATTCGGTCCGGATGATAGGGGCCCGCCCGGGGCGATTCAACTCCCAACTGGCGGCCCGGACCGGTCCTTGGCCCCGCCGCCGGTCTCCGCTATCATGGCGCGGTTCCCCGCGTCCCCCCGGAGGAGAAGATGGCCCACTCGGGTTCCCGGACCGTGATCTTCGCCGCCCTGGCCGGCAACCTGCTCATCGCGGCGACCAAGCTGGTCGCCGCGGCGGTCACCGGCAGCTCGGCCATGCTCTCGGAGGGCATCCACTCCCTGGTCGATACGGGCAACCAGGGCCTGCTGCTGGTGGGGCTCAGGCGCGCCGCGCGCCACGCCGACCCCGACCACCCCTTCGGCTACGGCAAGGAGGTGTACTTCTGGTCGTTCGTGGTGGCGATCCTCATCTTCGCGGTGGGGGCCGGCATCTCGGTGTACGAGGGGATCCGGCACATCATGCACCCGGAGCCGGTGCACGACCCGCGGCTGAACTACCTGGTCCTGGGCCTGGCATTCGTGTTCGAGGGCGCCGCCTGGTTCATGGCCCTGCGCGAGTTCCGGCGGGCCAAGGGGCGTCTCGGCTACCTGCGCGCCGTGCGCGAGAGCAAGGACCCGACGACCTTCGTGGTCCTGTTCGAGGACTCGGCCGCATTGCTGGGAATCCTCGTGGCCTTCGGGGGTATCGCCCTCGGCCAGGCCACGGGGCAGGCCTGGTGGGACGGCGCCGCCTCGGTGGTCATCGGCCTGATCCTGGGCGTGACGGCCTGGCTGCTGGCCGTCGAGACCCGCGACCTGCTCATCGGCGAGGCGGCCGCGCCGGAGACGGTGGCCGGGATCCGCGCGATGGCCGCCGGGGTTGACGGCGTGGTGCGGGTGAACGAGGTTCTCACCCTGCACATGGGCCCGGAATTCATCCTGGCCAACCTGAGCCTCGACTTCCGCGACGACCTCGCGGCGGCCGACATCGAGACCCTGGTCGCGGACCTGGGCGCCCGCATCAAGGCCCGCTACCCGCTCGTGAAGCGGGTCTGCGCCAAGGCGGAGGAGCGCGCGCCGCGCGCCTGAGACGGAGCGGACGACCGGGCATCGCCTCCGGTCACGGCAAGGAGCCGACACCATCGAACGGCACACACTGCGCAACGGCATCGCTTCGCTCCTGATCGGGCTGGTCCTGGTGACGGCCGCGTCCGCCCAGGAATGGCAGACCCACGTGGTCCGGCGGGGCGAGAACCTGACGCTCATCGCCCGCCGCTACGACGTGCAGGTGCAGCAGCTGCGCGACTGGAACGACCTGCGCAGCGACGAACTGGCCATCGGCCAGAAGTTGCGCATCCCCCAGATCGACGAGGACTTCTACGTGGTGAAGGGCGGCGACCACCTGACGGGCATCGCCGAGGCCCACGACGTGACCGTCGCGCTTCTGAAGCAGTGGAACGGATTGCGGGGCAACACGATCCAGCCGGGTCAGCGCCTGCGGGTGCGCCCGGCGCCCCGCGACGAGGCCGTGCATGTGGTGGCCCCCGGCGAGACCCTCTCCGAGATCGCCGAGCGCCACGGCCTCGGCCTGGCCCGCCTGAAGAGCATCAACGACCTCGACGACGACCGCATCAGCGTGGGGCAGAAGCTGCGCCTGCGCCAGGCCGAAGCCTCGGTGCACATCGTCGAGAAGGGCGACGCCCTGTGGGAGATCGCGCGGGCCTACGGCGTCTCGGTCGAGCACCTGAAGGAACTGAACGGCCTGCACGGCGACCGCATCTACGTGGGCCAGGAGCTGAAGCTCGACGGGGCGGCCGCGACCGTGCGGGCCACCTACCGGGTGAAGAAGGGCGACAGCCTGTCCGGCATCGCCCGGCTGCACCAGATGAGCCTCAGCGAACTGCGTTCCCTGAACGATCTGCGCGGCTCGGTGATCCACCCCGGCCAGGTGCTGAACGTGCGGCCGCGGCCGGGCACCGCGCGCGCCGCCACGCCGGGCGACCTGTCCTGGCAGGACCTCCTCGGCTGCGCCGTGCCGGGCGTGCCCCTGGTGCAGGGTCCCAACGGCCCCTACTACTACTTCCCCCCCCAGGCCTACCAGCAGAAGAGCCGCAACTATTTCGAGGAGAGCCGCATCTCGCCGCCGGAAGCCTACCGGCAGGCCAGGCGCCTGTGGGACGCCTTCGCGGCCGCCGTCGACCGCATGGAGCCCCTCGGCAACGACCTCGCCGGCTGGCACTTCGTGCTCGATCCCGGGCACGGCGGCATCGATCCGGGCACGATCGTCAAGGGGAAGGACGAGAACGGGAAGACCTTCTACATCGTCGAGGACGAATACGTCCACGACATCGCCCTGCGGGTGTACGTGCTGCTGCGGTTGCACGGCGCCCGGGTGACGCTGACCCTGCTCAGCCCGAATCACCTGCTGCGCCAGAGCGAGCCGGTCACGAGCACCTTCGTGCACGACCGCAACGAGGTCTTCAACAGCGCGGAGTGGAACCGGCGGAACCGGCCCTCGACCTGGCCCAAGGGCGGACAGAAGTACCTCGACGCCCGCATCGACGTGGCCAAACGCGCCTTCCGGGACGCGCCCGCCGACCGCACCGTCTTCCTCAGCTTCCACGCCGACAACGTACCCGCGTTCGGCGAGGTCGTGTCGCTCTTCTACTTCCAGAACGCCACGCGCACGGACACGGTGTCGCGCGGACTGGCCCGCGGACTGCTGCCGGCCATGGGCGCCGGCGCCCGCGCCACGGGCAAGAACCTCGGCGTGCTGCGCCACAATCCGGCGCGGTACAAGCTGCTGGTCGAGATGCGCAACCTGGCCTACGAGGACCACATCTGGTCGATCCGGTACGAGGAACTGCGGCAGCGCGACGCCGAGAAGGTGGTGCAGGCGCTGCGCCAGGCCCTGCCCCGGATGTAGCGGCGCGCCCGGCTCCCCGTCCCCGTCAGCGCTGCACCCAGTGCCGCACGCCCTGGGCCGCCAGGAACTCCTCCGCCCGCTCCCCCTCGAGCATCGCGAGGGTGGCCAGCAGCCCCGCCTCCAGGCAGATCTCGCCCAGGACGGTCACCGACCGGGGCGCCCGCATCACCGGCCAGCCCGTGCGCGGATTGAGGATGTGCGGATAGCGCACGCCCTGGCGCAGCAGGAAGCGGCGGGCATCGCCGCTGGTGGCCAGGGCCCCGACGGCGAGTTCGAGGCCGCGGCCGGACCCATCGCGCGTAGCCTGTTCGACCCCCACCCGCCACGCGTCGCCGGCCCGACGCCGGCCCACCGCCCGCAGGTCGCCGCCGAAGTTCACCAGCACGGCGGCCCGGGTCCGTTCGGCCAGCAGGGTCGCCACCCGGTCGACCGCGTATTCCTTGCCGAGCCCACCGAGATCGATCTCCATGCCGGCGGGCAGCGTGATCGCGGGACGGTCCCACGTCACCTTCTCCCACCCCACCAGGGGCAGCAGCGCCTTGGCCTGTCGGCGCGAGGGCACGCGGTCCGAGCCGTCGAAGGTCCAGATCCGCCGCAGCACGCCGCTGGTCACGTCGAAGCGCCCGCCGCTGACCTCGTGGCAGCGGTGGGCGAAGTCGAACAGGCCGGCGGTCTCGTCGTCGACGACGACCGGCCGGCCCTGGCCGGAGTTGATGGCGTGGATGACGTTGTCGTCGCGGTAGCGGCTGAATTTGGCCTCGATGCGGCGCGTCTCGGCGGCGGCGGCCTCGACCAGGGGGCGGGCCTCGTCCTCCCGTCCGACCTCGAGCAGCACCTCGCAGGGTCCGGCCATGGCGCGGAAAACGCCGCACCAGTGGCCGTCCCGCCGCGCGAGCGCGACGGTCATTCGAGCAGGCCGAAGCTGTACCCCACCTGCACGATGAACGCGTCCACCGTGGGGAACAGGTCGTAGTCCTTCAGCACACCGATGGCGTCGGCCGGATGGCTCTCGCCCATCTGCGCGTAGTACTCCAGCCGGACCGTCAACTCCTGCCCCACGCCGACCGGGCGGCCGTACGTCAGGCCATAGGTCAGCGCGTGCATGTCGCCCAGCCGATAGTCGGCCGAGGCGTGCTCGGGCAGGGCCTCGCCGTCGACCAGGTAGCGCCGGTAGAAGTCGGCACCCGCCTGGTCGTAGTACCGCACGTGCGGCTTGAGGTACTTGCCTCCGCCCAGTTCCCAGCGGTACGTCAGGTCGAGGGTGTGCGAAGCGATGCCCCAGTCGTCGGTGAAGTAGCGGTAGGAGAACTGCACCACGTCCTCGCCGAGGTGGCGCGCCACCCGGCCGAAGAGCACGTGCTTGGTCCGCGCATCGGGCCGGCTCTCGAAGAGGAAGGCATCGGCCCCCATGGGGTCGGTTCCGCCCCGCGGATCCCCGCTCGCGTCGACCACCGTGAGGATCTTGTAGGGATCGGACTGGTAGTCGGTGACGTGGCTGAAGGTGTAGTTCAGATGCAGGACCGTCTTGCGGTCGAGCACCTGGGTCAGGCCCAGCCCCAGGTCCATGACGCCCTTCGTGCCGTCGCCCGCCAGGCGCGCCTTGGGCGTGTAGGCCGGACGCATGGGCGACAGCGGCACCGGGCGCCCGCCCTCCGGACTGATCGAGTCGTGGAAAAACGCGCCGCGCAGGGCCAGGGTCGTGTTCTTCTGGTTCAGGTCGCGCGTGAGGTTGAAATTGGCGCCGAGCGACGTGTAGTCGTGCTCACCCGAACCGTAGAGGCCGAAGCCGAGCCGGGACAACCGGCCGAGGGGCAGGTTCAGGCCGCCGCTGACGGCGACGCGCGTGTCGCGGAAGGTGTCGTCCAGCGGCGTCTCGCCCGGTGCGGTGACGTAGCTGCCCTCACCCGACGGCCGCGTGAAGGTCTGGGCATAGGAGGCCGGGGTCGCGCCGCTGGCCGAGGCCCCGGTCAGGGCGTCGTACACCAGGCGGAAGTTCACGATCTTGCCGTCGGAGAACTGGTGGTTGCCGTCGATGATGGCTTCGAAGGCGCTCACGCGGTCGGGCTCGGTGTAGCCCAGGATCGCCGTGCGCACCTCGGTCGCCTCGGCCCCGCTGCCGCCCAGGCCGAGCAGGCCGCAGGCTCCCACGATGGCGGTGCGGACGCCCGCCTGCCGGTAGCGGCCGGCTCCCCCGTCAGTTGCAGCCACAGCCACCCCCCGCCGTGCCCAGACCACCGGTCGAGGCCTCCTTGCTGAAGTAGATGTGCTCGTCGAGGGCCGTCACCACGGGGTCGGAATCGATCTGCATGCCCGGCTTGGCCAGCAGATCGCGCTCCCACGGCTTGACGCCCATGTTCGCGCAGCCGGTGGCGCCCCCCGCGAGCAGGACGGTCATGCCGGCCAGGACGGCGCGGCGGCTCCAGATGCGGATCTCCATCACTTCTCTCCCTTCGCGAGCAGGGCGGCCAACTCGGCCTCCCGCCCCTCGGCGTCGGACTTGAGGAAGCCCACGTGGCTCGCCACCTGCTTCCCGGCACGGTCGTAGACGTAGGTGCTCGGCATGCCCTGCAGTTCCCAGACCTCGGCCAGTTCGCCCTGCGGATCCCTGAACCTGGCGATGCCCGGGGCGATCTTCCCTTCCATGGCCGCGGCGGCCTTCGCCTCGCGGTCGAGATTGATCATCACGATCTGCAGGCCCTGCTCGCCGTACTTCGCCTGCATGGCGTTCAGCCAGGGCAGGGCCTGGCGGCACGGGGCGCACCACGAGGCCCAGAAATCGACGACGACGACCTGGCCGGCATAGTCGGCGACAGCGAACTCGGCCGCCGGACGCGGTTCCGGTGCGGCCGCCGGATCCTCGGCCCGGACGCCGGGCGCAACGCAGAGCGCACCGGCCACGATCAGGGCCGACAGGAAGGGACGCATGGGCATCATGGATACTCCGATGTTTGGGCTGGGCGAGCGGTGGCGCAAGGCCTGCGCACCGCCGTGTTCCGCCGGAGCGGCCGCCAAGGTTCTGGTCGCCCCGTGTCCGAAGGGTTATGATCGGCGCCCAGGTGGTGACCAACCCCGACCGGAGGCTCGACCACGATGCGCCGCACGCCGCTGATGAACCGGATTCTACTCCTCGGGTTCCTGCTGACAATGACTTTTCCGCCGCCCGCCCCGGCCGCCGACCGCATCACCGGCCGCGACTTCGCCACCCGCAGCGAGGTCATCGCCCGCCACTGCATGGCGGCTACGAGCCAGCCCCTGGCCACGCAGATCGCCCTGGAC
>JAGRNP010000029.1 GCA_020440705.1 bacterium
GACCTCTTCGAGCAGCGCCAGCAGGAGCACCCCACGCGGGTGCTGTTCCAGGAGCTGGCCGACGACGGCGGCGGCCGCTGGGACTACGCGCGCACCTGGCGCCGCGTGCGCGCCATCGCCGCGCTCATGTGGCGCGACGGCCCCCGCCCCGCGCTGGAGCGGGGCGCCGACCGCACGGCCGACGGCCCGCGTGTCGCCCTCTGGACCGACAACGGCATCACCTCGGCCTGCTGCGACCTGGCCTGCCTGACCCACGACCTCTTCGTCACGCCGCTGAACGTGCACTTCGGCGTGGGCGACCTCGTGTGGATCTTCGATCGCCTGCGCGTCACCGTCGCCGTGTGCGACACGCCCGAGCGCCTCGACCGGCTGCTCGAGATCCGCAGCGCGGCGCGCCAGCCGTTCCTCATCTACGCCCTGCACCCGTGCGACCGGGTGGGCACCGCCGACGTGCGCCTGCTGGACGAGGACCTGGCCGACCTGCAGCGCGGCGAGATCGACGCGATCCTGGCCGACCGCCCCCGCCGCACCCTGCGCGAGCCCACGACGGTGATGTTCACCTCGGGCAGCACGGGCCGGCCCAAGGGGGTCGTCTTCAACCAGTTCAACCTCGTCACGAAGCGCTTCGCCCGGGCCGCGGCCCTGCCGGCGGTGGGCCGCGACGAGGTCATGCTGTGCTACCTGCCGCTCTTCCACACCTTCGGTCGCTACCTCGAGATGCTCGGCACCATCTTCTGGGGCGGCACCTATGTCTTCGCCGGCAACCCCTCGGTGGAGACCCTGCTCAGCCAGTTCCAGCAGGTGCGTCCGACGGCCCTGATCAGCGTGCCGCTGCGCTGGATGCAGATCTCCGACCACGCCATCGCGGCCGCGCGCGAGTCGGACGCCGAGACCTCCCAGACGCGCCTGCTGCGCGAGATCGTGGGCGACCGCCTCTACTGGGGCCTGTCGGCGGCGGGCTACCTCGACCCGCGCGTCTTCCGCTTCTTCCACCGCCACGGCGTGGCCCTGTGCAGCGGCTTCGGCATGACCGAGGGCACCGGCGGCCTGACCATGACCCCGCCCGACGACTACGTGGAGGATTCGGTGGGCGTGCCCCTGCCCGGGGTGAAGGTCCGCTTCGGCGACCAGGACGAGCTGCAGATCGCCGGCGTCTACATCGCCCGCTACCTGCCCGAGGAGGCCCCCGGCGGCTGCCTGCGCGTGGACGCGCCCGAGTCGGACGACTTCTGGCTCGCCACCGGCGACGTCTTCCGGCGCACCCGCGGCGACCACCTCGAGATCGTCGACCGCATCAAGGACATCTACAAGAACAACAAGGGCCAGACCATCGCCCCGCGGCAGATCGAGTCGCTCTTCGACCTCGTGCCCGGCATCAGGCGGACCTTCCTCGCCGGCGACGGCCGCAGCTACAACACCCTGCTCATCGTGCCCGACGAGAGCGACGAGGTGCTCCGCTCGCTGACCGACGCCGAGAGCCGGCGCGAGTACTTCGAGCAGATCGTGACCCTGGCCAATCCCGGCCTCGCGGCCTACGAGCGGGTCGTGAACTTCACGATCCTGGACCGCGACTTCAGCGCCGACCACGGCGAACTGACCGCCAAGGGCAGCTACAAGCGCAAGGTCATCGAGAGGAACTTCGCCGAGGAGATCGCCGCCCTCTACCGGACCAACACGCGCACCCTCGAGGTCAACTGCTACCAGGTGACGATCCCGCGCTGGTTCTTCCGCGACCTCGGCGTGCTCGACGACGCCATCGTCGCCACCGAGAACGGCCTGCGCAACCGCGAGGACGGGCGCACGCTGCGGGTCGGCCCGGGGGCCGAGGGCCGCGTGCGCATCGGCGACCTGGAGTACCTGCTGAAGGGCCGCCGCATCGACCTCGGCCTGGTCGCGCGCCAGCCGCTGCTGTGGCTGGGCAACAGCGCCGTGATCGACTTCAGCCCCTGCAAGGCGGGCTGGGACACCGACCTCGGGCCCTTCGGCGAGCAGGTCTTCCTCCCCGCGGCGGCGCGGCGCCAGTACTCCGGCCCGCCCGCCGCCGGCCGCGTCGACCGGCACCTGGTCGAGATCGACGACCTGGTGCGGCGGGCCCTCTTCGGCGACGCCCAGCTGGCCCGCGACTCCCTCGCCGCCCTGAACGAGCTGCTCGGCCGCGTCGGACCGAACCAGGGCGCGGTGATCCGGCGCCGGCTCGAGGCCCTCGCCGGCCACCAGGCGAAGTCGGTGCGCTGCCGCGCCTACCAGATGCTGGTGCTCGACCAGCCGGTGGCCGACTACAACCGCTACCTGCCGGCCTTCATCGAGTCGGGCAAGCCCTTCCTGGACAAGGAGAGCTTCGAGGCCATCGGCCGCGCGGCCATCGAGCCGCGTCGCCTCGAGGCCCTGCGCCAGCGCCTGCATGCCTACCGCACGCAGCTGCAGTGGCCGGCCGAGGAGAAGCGCCGCCGGGTCTTCGAGGACCTCTTCCACCTGCTGGCGGACTTCGGCCGCTTCCATCCCGAGTTCTACGGACCCATCCGCGAGGAGCTGATCAGCTGGCAGCTCCACGTGCAGGATCCGGACCTCGCCCGGGCCGCCGCGCGCCAGATGATCGCCCTGTCGGACTGGCTCGAGCAGGAGCTGCAGCGCGACTTCGACGGCATCGACCCGGCGGCGTGGAAGGGCAAGATCGTCTTCCAGGAGGGGCTCAGCCCCACCGAGATCGGGCGGCTGAAGGAGGTGCTGATCGGCACCACCTTCCTGCGCCAGTCGATCATGCTCGCCTTCGAGGGCGAGGACCTCGCCGTGTCCGACATCGCCCCGGGCGGCATCTTCGTCTCGCGCATCATCTCCCGCTACGAGGACTCGCGCTACCGCGCCAGCGTGAACACCGTCACCGGCAAGCATTTCGACCTGCAGCTGATCATCCGCGAGGACGCCGACACCAAGCTGCTCACCGACACCATCTACTGGTACATCGCCCTGCGCGGCTACCCCTTCGGCACCCCCATGCTGCCCACCTTCGGCTGTTCCCGCCCCGAGCTGGGCGCCCTGTCCATGGCCTACGTGAGCGACCTGACGGTGTGGGAGAAGATCCGCGAGTTCAGCTCGGTGCGCGGGCCGGGCACCCAGCCGCCTTCGCGCATGCGCTGGCACCAGCTGATGGTGCGCGCCATGAGCGTCGTCGTGCGGGGCTGGCGCAACTCCGAGCGGCGCATCATCCCGGGCCTGATCACGCCCAACAACATCATCGTGCCCGAGCCCGACTACCGGCGCGGCGCGGTGCAGAACAACCTCACCGGCTGGAAGCCCTACACCGGGCCTCTCTCCCTGATCCGGCCCCTGTGGCGGAACATGTACCACCACACCATCAGCCACTATCCGTGGGTGAAGGAGTACCTCGAGCGCGAGTGGATCCTCGAGGCCTTCGTCGAAGCCCTCGGCGTGACCGAGGCGCGCGCCTTCTTCGCCGAGCTGCGCGAGGAGATGGACGCCCGCGACGAGGACGAGATGGGTCTCGGCTTCGGGGACGTGCTGCGCGGGTTCGCCGCGCGCCTGGGCCAGGAGTACTACCCGCCCCTGAGCCTGCGCGCCGCCATCCACCGCTACCAGGAATGGGAGATCGCCAACCCCGAGGCCACGCCGCGTGCCCGCCTCGAGTTCCTCGAGGAGCTCTCGCGCCTCTACAAGCTGCACAGCCTGCCCGAGATCGCGCGCTTCACCCTCTTCCGCGACACCTATTTCCGCCAGGCGCCGCCCGAGGTGCACGACGTCTTCGACCGCCTCGTCGAACGCATGTTCCTGCATCCCCAGCGCCGCGCGACGCGCATGGTCGAGCTGTCGGACCTGCAGGCCCTCCTGACCGGCGAGGACGACCGCACCGCCTTCCACCGGCTGGTCTTCCCCCACCGCCAGCGCCACGAGCAGATGGAGGTGCGCTCGATCGGCACGCCCGACCGCGAGCAGGTCATCGTGCGGTCCACCATCACCGACCGCTACGGCCGCGGCTACACCGTGGGCGAGCCGGCGGGACCGGCGGAAGTGGGCCTGCTGTACCGGATCTTCCTGCAGGCGGGCTATCCCCGCACCCTGTCGCGCAGCGATCGCTACTTCGTCATCACCGACGACACCGAGCAGATCGTCGGCGGGCTCGTCTACCGCGCCGGCGACGACGACCAGGTGCTGCTCGACGGGATCGTCGTGCGCGACGCCCTGGCCGAGCGCGGCATCGCCGCCGCGGTGGTGGCGGACTTCTGCACGCGCATGGCCTCGCGCGGCTACAAGTCCGTGCGCACCCACTACTTCCTGCGGCGGTTCTTCGAGAAGCACGGGTTCCGGCGGGATGTGCGGGTCGGCGGGCTGGTGCGGTTCCTCTAGCCGCGGTTCTCCTCGGACACGAAGAACGACTGCCACCGGTCGGCTCCCTGCCAGTGGCAGACGGGGCGCAGCGCCAGCTGCCCGGTGCGCCCGATGCGGTGCTCGAGATGGCGCACCTCGTCGAGCTTGCCCGGCAGGTCCGGATCGGGCCGGGGGCGCAGGCCCTCCGCCCGCAGCAGCAGCGTGCCCTTGGCCCGCAGGGAGAGTTCGACCTGCAGCCGCAGCAGGCACAGCATGTCGGCGACCAGGTCGGCGGGGAAGGTCGTGCGCAACGAGAGCAGGTACTGCCCGAGGGGCGAAGCGTGCACCTGGCCCGAGCGGATCAGCCCGAGCAGTTCGCGGTCCCGGTCGAAACCCTCGCCCAGCCACGCCCGCAGGCGCCGCTCCCCCTGGCGGTACACCCCCAGCAGCAGCAGCGGCATCCCCACCGCGAGCGCGAGGGTCGTCGGCACCGGCGCGCGCATGAGGTGGTTGAAGGCCGCATGCACGACCACCGCCAGGGCCAGACCCGCCGCCGCCGGCAGCAGGCGCCCCGTCCCGGACCGTCCGCGCAGGATGACGGCCAGGATCGCCGTCGTGCCCCCGTGCATCAGGGCGGTGCCCAGGCCGCGGATGGCGAAGACGACCAGGGGCACGTCGCCCAGCAGGTGCAGGTAGTAGACGTTCTCGACCACGGCGAAGCCGGCGCCGGTGGCGAAGCCGAGGATGGCCGCGTCGACCAGGAATCCCACGCGGCCGGCGCGGATCTCCCCCGCCACCCACAGCCCCTTGAGCCCCTCCTCGACGACCGGCGCGACGCCGACGGCGAAGGCCGTGGCCGACAGCGCCGTCACCTCGAGCACCAGGGTGTTGCCCACGTAGGCCACCAGGGCGGCGGCGCCGCCGGCGCCCAGGGCCGCCGCCACTCGCCGGCCCCGCACCAGCCGGAAGCTGTCCAGGCCCACCAGGGCCGCGAGCATCAGCAGCACCGGCAGCAGCGCCAGGGCGACGCGCCAGCCCGGATGCGCGCCCGGCGCCATCAGCACCGGCGGGATCAGGTCATTCCATGTCAAAGATGCCCTCGAATCCGGCGAGCACGAGGACCTCGCGCAGGTGGGGGCTGAGACCGGTCAGGCGCAGGCCGGCGCCGCGATCGCGCAGCCGGCGCTGGGCCGCGACGAGAACGCCGAGGCCGACGCTCGCGATGTAGTCGAGGGCGGAGAAGTCGACCGGCGCCGAGGACTCGACGCGGGTGAAGAAGTCGCGGGCCCGACCGACGCTGGCCGCGTCGAGGCGCCCCTGCAGGTGGATGGTGCCGGCGGCATCGCGGCTGATCTCGAACACGCCCTGTCCTCCCGTTCCGGATGCGGGTCCGCCGTCACGACCCCGCGCCGGCGCGCGTCAGGCGCGCGGAAGGGGCCACAGCTCCTGCAGGTCGTCCCGCGCGGCCTTCTCCGGGCGGAGCAGATCGGCGAGGGTCGTCCGCTGCAGGACTTCGACCACGCGCCGCTCCAGATGCCGCCAGACCGGCCGCAGGCCACAGTCGGTGGTGCGCGTGCAATCGGGCCGGTCGTCGTCGCGGCACGGATAGGCGAAGACCGTCTCGGCCCCCACCGCCCGCAGCACCCGGGCCACGGCGATGGTCTCGGGCCGGTCGGCCAGGACGTAGCCGCCGTTGCGTCCGCGCACCGCCGTGACCACGCCGTCACGCCGCAGCATGCCGAGCAGCTTGGCCACCGTCGGCTCGGGCAGCTCCTCGGCCGCCGCCAGTTCGCCCAGGGTGACCTGGCGGTCCAGGAGGGCCATGCGCATGGTCAGGCGCACGGCCTGTTCTTCGGCCCGGGTCACGCGGAACATGGTCTCGCCTCCCATCCTATCAGCGCCGGGCGGTCCGGCACAAGGCGCGTTCGCCCCCGGCGGGGGCCAATCCTGAATCGAAAGGTCAAGTATGGAGAGGTTACCCCATCGCGGCCCGGGCGGCAACCCGCCGGCTCGCCGCGGGCGCCGGCGGCTAGTCGGGCACCCGGATCTCCTGGGCCAGCGGCTCGTCGTACATGTCGGCGGCCCGGGCGAGGATGTCGGCGTAGGCCTCGGCACGGCCCATGTGCAGGAGCATGGGCTTGAGCTCGTCGTAGCGGAAGGCGTCGTGGATGCGCAGCAGCTGCAGGCGCGCAGCGAGCACGCTGTCCGGCCGGGTGGCGGCGAGAAGGCCGCGGTCGAGGCCGAGGGCGGCCAGGACCAGGTCGATGGTGTCCGCCACGGCGGGCGCGAAGAGGCCCGGATCGTCCCGGGCGGCGACGGCGAAACCGCGGGTCCACCAGCGCGGGTCCGCGGGCGGGAGTTCGGGGGGCGGTGGCAGGGGTTCCAGCGCCCGGGGAGGCGGCGCGACGATCTCGATCTCGGGCGGCGGCAGCAGGGCGAGCCAGCGGGTCGCCGCCCCGTCACGGGCGGCCTCGGGTCGCGCCGCCGGCAGCAGGAACGCCAGCCACGCGCGGGGAATCCCGAAGGCGCCCACCCCGAGCAGGAGGACGGCCAGCGCCACGCACAGCGGCCACTTCCACGGTTCACGACGGTCGCGCATGGCCCCCTCGAACGCCGGCCCGTTGCCGCGGTTCCCGCCGGGCACCGGTCTCAACGGCTCTCGCTGAACTCGAGCCGGCCCGCGGTGATCGATCCGGGATGTCCGGCGAGCACCAGGCCGAGCCCGTCGTCGATGGCCGTGACGCGACCGGCGGCCAGCGGAGCGCACCCCGTGCCGCCGTCGGCCCACACCACCACGTCGCGGCCGATGACCGCCGACCACCGGCGGTAGTCGGCCAGCAACGACGCCGGGCCGTCGGCGTCCAGTGCCGCGAATCGCGTCGCCAGGCCGGACAGCACGCGCGCCAGGCCCACGCCCAGGGACGGCGCCCCGCCCGGCACGGCGGCCAGGGCGGTCGCGGGCAGGGCGGCGCCCGCAGTCACGAGGCGAGGTGCGGCCGCCAGGTTCAGGCCCACGCCCACGAACACGACCCGGATGCGTCCGGCGACGACCCGCACCGCCGTCAGGGTGCCCGCCACCTTGGCGCCGCCCAGCAGCACGTCGTTCACCCATTTGATGCGGGGCTCCGGACCCAGCGGCGCCAGGTCGGCCACGGCCTCGGCCAGGGCCACCGCCGGCCACGCCGGCAGGACCCTGCCGACCGCCGCCGGCAGGTCGCAGGGCCAGGCCCCCGCCAGATGGAGGTTGCCCGGCAGGGTCTGCCAGGGCCGTCCGTGCTGGCCGTGGAAGCCGCTTCCGGCCAGGGCGAGCGCCGCCAGCGGCCGCGTCCCGGTCCCGTGCCTTCCCCAGACTTCCCGCAGGGCGTCGTACTGGGAGGCCGCGGCCGACGCGGCCAGGACCAGGTCGCCCCGCCACGGCGCCGCCGCCGCGGCCAGCGGTCCGGCGACCACCGGCGTCAGCCGGACCAGGCCGAGGGCCGCCGCGGTGTCGGCCGCCGCCGGCGGACCCGCGTCGGGCCCCACCCAGCCGGGCAGCGCGGCGCGCACCACCGACCGGCCGGACACGAGGAGGCGGAGGCTGGTTTCGGGATCCAAGTCATCCTCTTTCATGGTTTTGGCGCGCCGAAAACCGTTTCCCCGGAATCGGTCCCTGTGGTACGGTCGGCCCGACAGCAAGATACCAGTCGCGGGAGCCCGGGTCACCCCCGGTCCGCCCCGGATCGGTCCATTTGCGGGTCCGGCATTCCCCCCGGTCCCACGGAGTTCCTGCAGAGGAGGCGAAATGAAACGGAGAATCTTCACCATCCTGGCCTTGGCCGCCCTGGCGCTCGGCGCCGCCGGCAACGCTTCGGCCACCGGATTCAGCATCTACGAGGCCGGTTCGCGCGCCACGGCTCTCGGCTGTGCGTTCACCGCCACCGCCGACGACGCCTCGGCCATGTTCTACAACGCGGCCGGCCTGAGCTTCATGGAGGGCCAGCGGCTCGACCTGAATGCCATGGTGATCCGGCCGGACTTCAAGTTCTCCGGATGGCTCTCCCAGACCGACTACGCCTCCGGGGCCGACCCCGAGACCGGCCAGGCCGAGAGCAAGTCGTACATCGTGCCCGGCATCGGGTACACGAGCAACAAGGGCGGCGACATCGCCTGGGGCGTGGGCGTGTACGCGCCGTTCGGCCTCGGCGTCGTGTGGGAAGACCCCGAGACCTGGGTCGGCCGCCGCATCAGCCACGACGTGCAGATCGAGACGATCTACGTCACGCCGGGCATCAGCTACAAGGCCACGCCCGAGCTGGCGGTGGCCCTGGGCCTGGACTTCGCCTACCAGAAGCTGGCCCTGAAGAAGTACACCCCCGAGCCGGACTTCGGCCAGAACGCCATCCACACCGAGATCGAGGGGTCGAGCAAGATCAACGTCACGCCCTCGCTGGGCCTCATGTACCGGCCCGACGACAAGCTCTCGATCGGCGCCATGTACCACTTCAAGAAGACCATGAAGTTCGAGGACCAGGACGCCACCCTCGACCCCCTGTCCCCCATGTCGCCCGCGGGTGATCCGCTGCCCTGGGGCCAGAACCTGGTGAACGGCCTGGGCGGCTCGGCCCAGACCGTCGGCACCGAGCTCGAACTGCCCTCGATCCTGTCGCTGGGCCTGAGCTACCGCCTGACGCCCGCGCTGCGCGCCGAGGTCAACTACGTGCGCTTCGGCTGGGGCTCCCTCGAGGGCCTCGACCTCGACTTCACCAACGACAACCTCGACCAGAGCATCCACCTCGGCTACGAGGACAGCTGGCAGATCCGCGCCGGCGTCGAGTACGCCGTCAACGAGCAGTGGGTCCTGATGGGCGGCTACGTGAAGGACAACTCGCCGCAGCCCACCGAGTCGGTCAGCCCGCTGCTGCCCGACAGCGACCGCAACGACTACAGCTTCGGCGTCATGTACCGCGGCGACAAATGGGACGTCAACGCGTCCTACATGGCCGTCATCGGCGACGAGCGCTCGAACATCGAGAACGGGGAGCCGGTGCGCAACACGGCCGACTACCCCATCGGCAACTACTCCGCGCTGGCGAACATCTTCGGCGTCGGCTTCACCTACCACTTCTAGAAGGAGGTGCCCGGAATGCAGAAACGAACCAAGATTCTCCTGATCCTGTCCGTCCTGCCGGCTCTCCTGCTGGCCGGATGCTCCCTCGACGATCCCGCCACGCCGGCCGACCTGAACGGTCCCGGCCTCGAGGACGCCGGCGCGCGCTACGCGGCCATCGGCAACAGCCTGACCGCCGGCTACATGGACGGCGGCCTGATGCAGGCCGGCCAGGCCGGCAGCTACCCGCGCCTCATCGCGCAGCAGCTGGGCCTGGACGACACCTCGTTCACCCAGCCCTGGATCAAGGCCCCCGGCATCGGCGCGGTCAACACGACCACCGGCGAAGTCGACGGCGTGTACTACTTCAACGGGGCCGGTCTGGCCCGTCTGGGCTCGACCCCGGCGCTCGACGTGCAGTCGACCCTGCTGCTGGCCGGCACCCAGCCCGTGGCCTACCACAACCTGGGCGTGCCCGGGGCGCTGCTGACCGACGGCCGCAACGCCTACAGCGCGGCCACGAGCTTCGGCGCCTCGCTGACGCCGCCGAGCCCGAACCCGTTCTTCGACTTCATCAACCGCGCGGCCCTCTTCGGCAACACCGAGGTCACCCTCGCTGCCGGTCCGCCGGCCGTCACGACCCAGTCCACGTCGATGCACTACAAGGCCATCGCCAAGGGCGGGGCCCTGACCACGGTGTGGCTGGGCAACAACGACGTGCTGGGCGCGGCCACGGGCGGCAACCCGACCGCCGCGAACATCACCGATCCGACGGCCTTCGGCGTCGAGTACAACACCATGCTGCAGACCCTCGCGGGCGGCCTGCTCAAGCGCAACGGGTTCCCGGCGACCATCATCACCGCGAACATCCCAAGCGTGACCAGCGCGCCGTTCTTCATCCCGACGGCGACCTTCGAGACCGCCATCGGCGGCGCCTGGCCCTGGGGCTTCGAGGAGAGCAACGTCGACTACGTGCTCTTCCCGACCCTCAGCTGGGTGGCCGACGCCGGCAACCTGGGCTCCCCGATCCCCTCGACCGCGACCCTGACCACCACCGAGGTGACGACGGTCGAGACGGCCATCGCCACCTTCAACGGCATCATCCTCAACGCCACGACGACCCTCGCGGCGACCGAGGCGGTGCCGGGTTCCGGGATTCCCCTGGCACGGGCGGCCATGGTCGACGCCAACGACCTGCTCGCCGGCCTCGCCGCCGCGCAGAAGACCCACTTCCTGCTGCTGGTGGGCGGCGGCATGCCCCCGGCCACGGCCGCGGCCACGACCGCCTTCTCGCTGGACGGCATCCACCCCAACAACGTGGGCTACGGCATCGTCGCCAACGCCTTCATCGCGCAGCTGAACGCCCTCGAGGGCACCAGCGTGCCGGACGTGGACCTGGCCGGCCTGAGCTGGGATCCGACCTACGGCGTGCCCCTGACGGCGCCGACCAAGACCGACCGCCCCTACCGGATGACCCCGGAGGACGCGGCCGGCCTGACGGCCGTCTGGCGCTGACCGCGACCAGCCCCACCAACGGCGAGGGAGCCCTCCGGGGCTCCCTCGTTTTTCGGGGGTCGGGGCTCCAGCCGCCCGCCCTCCGCCCGATAAGGGAGGACCGGCATTTTCCCTGTGCCGACGGGCGGGAAGTGTTCTATCCTGAGGGCAGAGGCAACGGCGTCGGCGCGGCGCCGACGGGAAGGAATTCAGATGCGCACCTACGGTTCACCGGGCGGACGGATGGGATTCGGCGGCGGCATGGGCATCACCCCGGCCGTGAAGCTGCTGCTGATCGCCAACGCGGCGGTCTTCGTCGCGCAGACCCTCCTCGGCGGCGGACTCACCGGCCGGCCCGGACCGCTCACCCAGTGGCTGGCCTTCATTCCCCAGAGCGCCATCTTCGGCCTCGAGGTGTGGCGCTTCTTCACGTACATGTTCCTGCACGGCGGCCTCTTCCACATCGGGTTCAACATGTTCGCCCTGTGGATGTTCGGCACCCAGATCGAGGCCCGCTGGGGCCAGCGCACCTTCCTCGTCTACTACATCGTGTGCGGCCTGGGCGGCGCCGTCACCTACGGCCTGTTCAACCTGGCCGGGATGGACGCCTTCATCCCCATGGTCGGGGCCTCCGGCGCCATCTACGGCATCCTGCTGGCCTACGGCCTGACCTTTCCCGACGCCGTGATCCTCGTGGGCCTGCTGTTCCCCATGAAGGCCAAGTACGCGGTGCTCCTCTTCGGGCTCATCGAACTGATGAGCACGGCCTCGGGCAGCTCCGGCGGCGTGGCCCACCTGGCCCACCTCGGCGGCATGCTCACGGGCTTCATCTTCCTGCGGCTGACCGTGCCGAGCATGGCCGCGGGGTCGCGGCGCTCCGGCGGTGGCGGCGGCTTCGCCGACATCGGCGGCGCCTGGAGGCGCTGGCAGACCAGGCGGCGCATGCGCGTGGTCCGGCCGGACGAGCGGTCCGGCGGCGCGCCGGGCAACGGCCGCAGCGGCGCCGACAACGGCGGCTTCCACACCCACGGCGGGCAGCGGGCCGAGATCGACGCCATCCTCGACAAGATCTCCCGCGAGGGCCTGCAGAGCCTGACCGAGGAGGAGCAGGAGATCCTGCGCCGGGCCGGTCGCAAGTAGGCGCCGGCCATTCAGGACTCGACGCCGACGCGCCCCGACGCGACAATCCCCCCATGGACCTGAGCATCGTCATCGTCAGCTGGAACACCCGCGAACTGCTGCGCGGGTGCCTGGCGTCCCTGCCGGCGGCCACCGCGGGCCTCGCGTGCGAGGTGCTGGTCGTCGACAACGCCTCGGCCGACGGCAGCGCGGCCATGGTGCGCGACGCCTTCCCGGACGCGATCCTGATCGAGTCGGGCGCCAACCTCGGCTTCAGCCGCGGCAACAACCTGGCCCTGCCCCGGGCCGCGGGCGATTACGTCCTCCTGCTCAATCCCGACACCGTCTGTCCCCCGGACAGCCTGTCCCGCCTGGTGGCCTTCGCCCGCGGCGTGCCGCGCCTCGCCGTGGTCGGGCCGCGCCTGGTCGACGCCGCCGGCCGGCCCACCATCTCCGGCGGCTGGTTTCCCCGCGCCCGGCACCATTGGCTCGGCGCCCTCGATCCGCGGCGCCTGCTCTTCCGGGGTGCCCTGGCCGATCGCATCGTCTTTGCACCCCGGCCCGACGAGCCGTCCCATCCGGTGGAGTACGTCATGGGCGCCTGCTTCCTGATGCCGCGGGCGGCGCTCGACGCGGTCGGCCCCCTGGACGAGGGCTTCTTCATGTACTTCGAGGAGACGGACTGGTGCTGGCGGGCGCGCGCCCTGGGCCTGGCGGCCTGGTTCTGCGGCGAGGTGGAGGTGGCCCATCTCGAGGGACAGGCCGCGGCCGCGGCCGGATCGTTCGGCCTCAACCAGTTCCAGGTGAGCTACCGGCGCTTCGTGCGCAAGAACTACGGGCCGGGTCGGGTCTGGCAGTTCCGGCTGGCCCAGTTCGCGGAGTTCAGCGTCAAGTCGCTGCTGCGGCGGCTGGTGCCGGGTGAGGAAAACCGGGCCCTGTCCGCCGCCTACGCGGCCAGGGCCCGGTTGCAACTGCGGAACGAGATCACGGCCGAGCCGCCCGGCGGCCCGACCCTTCCCGCCGGCGGCTAGCGGCGCCCGCCGCTGCGCGCCTTCTTCTCGAACTCGGCGATCAGGTCCTTGCCCGAATCGAGGCTCACGATGCGGAACTCCTCGATGTGCAGGGCCGCGTCGTCGAGCACGTTCAGCTCGATGTCGAAGGTCCGGCACAGCTCGCGGAACTGCTCCGGGCGCTCCTCGAGCAGGTACAGCGCCAGCACGGGGTTGGCCTGGATCTGCAGCCGGCTCTCGCGGGTGACGATGGCGATCCGGTGCACGAGCCGCTCGATGCGGTTGCTCATGGTCTCCATCGAGAGCACCTTGCCGGTGCCGGTGCAGTAGGGGCAGTCGTCCGAAAGCTGGCTCAGCAGCGACGGCCGCACGCGCTGCCGGCTCATCTCGACCAGGCCCAGGCCCGAGACCTGGAAGACCTTGTGCCGGGCACGGTCGCGCTTCAGGTGGGTCTTCAGCTCGTTGAAGACCTTCTTCTTGTTCGCCTCGCTCTCCATATCGATGAAGTCGATGACGATGATGCCGCCGAAGTCGCGCAGGCGCAGCTGCCGGGCCACCTCGCGGGCGGCCAGCATGTTGGTCTGGAGGATCGTCTCCTCCTGGTTGCGCCGCCCGGTGAAGCGGCCGGTGTTCACGTCGATGGAGACCAGGGCCTCGGTGGGCTCGATGATCAGGTAGCCGCCCTTCTTCATCCAGACCCGCTTGTCGAGGGTCTTCTTGATCTCGGGCTCGATCTCGAAGTGGTCGAAGATGGGCAGGTCGCCCTTGTAGATCTCGATGCGGTTCTTCAGCTCGGGCGCGAACGTCGTCACGTAGGTGCGCAGGCGCTCGAAGTCGTCCCGGTCGTCGATGATGAGCCGGGCCGTGTCCTCCTTGAAGATGTCGCGGATCAGGGCCACGACCATCCCCACGTCCTCGTGCACGAGCGCCGGCGCGGCGGCCTCCCGCCCGCCGGTGCTGATCTTCTCGAGCAGCTCGCTCAGGTAGGTGACGTCCTGCTTCACCGCGTCCTCGGTCATGGCCGTGGCCGCGGTCCGGATGATGAAAGCGCCCTCTTCGGGGCGGTACTTGTTGAGCAGCGATTTGAGGCGGGCCCGCTCGCGGCGGTCGTCGATCTTGCGCGAGACCCCCACGTGGCGGCCCTTGGGCATCATGACCAGGTAGCGCCCGGGCAGGCTGATGTCCGCCGTCAGGCGCGGCCCCTTGGAGCTGATGGGCTCCTTGGTGACCTGCACGAGGATCTCGTCGCCCACCTTGAGCACCGTGCCGATGTCCGGCACGTGGCGCTGGCGGCGGCGGCCGCGCCCCCCGGCGGGGGCCTCCTCCTCCTCGCTGTCGTCGTGGTCGAGATCCGACGCGTGCAGGAAGCCCGCGCGCTCGAGCCCGATGTCGACGAAGGCGGCCTGCAGGCCCGGTTTGACCGAAGTGACTTTTCCCTTGTAGACGTTGCCGACGATCCGTTTGGCGTCGGCCCCCTCCACGAGCAGTTCCACCAGTTCGCCGTCCTCGAGCATGGCGATGCGGATCTCGTGCGGGGACGAGTTGATGACGATTTCTTTTCGCATAAAAGGTCCAGCGTGCGCGACGGCGGAGCGGGCGACGTGCGTGGGCCGCCGGTAGCAGCCCTAGGCGCTCATGTGCCGGCCGAGCCAGTAACGCAGGCTGGATTCACCTACTTCCTCGAGGGGCGACAACCAGCGCCCATCGGTGTGACGGCCCGAGTATCCCGTGCGGGTGACGGCGCAATGGCCCGGGACGGGCAGCGCCTCCCCCAGCAGGGTGGCCAGGAAATCGTGAACGGGCAGCATCGCCCCGGTCGCGCTCCGCAGGAGGGAGAAACGCAGGCCGCAGCCGTAGCCGTCCGTGGCTCCGGTGATCAGCCCGAGGCCGCCGGCAGGCACCAGCGTCCGGGCGTCGATCTCGATATCCCCCTTGGGACGCTTCCGGATCACGGGCCAGGTTGCACTGGCCAGGAAGCCGTCCACGGCAGCGGCGACCGTTTCCGTCGCGGGACCGCCCTCGCACTCACCGGGAATGAGCACCCGGTAGTCGAAGCGGGACACGTTCTGGTCGATGGACGGGGGAGTCTGTCCGCCGACGATCACGCTTCGTTTGAATCCCAGTCCCGCGGGCAGGGTCCGGTTGATCTCCTCGATCCAACCGGGCACCTGATGCTCCATGGCGATGTCGAGACATTCACGCAGACCGACAACGCCCACCGGCAGCGGGGGGCCGAACTTCAGGAGCGGATGGGGATGATAGCCCTTGCTGTACGCCGCAGGCAAGCCTGAACGTCGCAGGGCCAGATGCAATTGACGCTGGAAATCGAGGTGCCCGAGGAAGGCCATGTCCCCCGCCTTCTCGTACTCGACCCGGTACCAGCACTTGGCGGCGGCCTGGTTGCGCCAGATGCGCCATTTCGGCTCCTCACGCCCGGGGGCCCCCTCCTCGGCGTTGCGGGCGTCGAAGGCCGGAGACTCGGGGGCCGCGGGCCGTGCCCGCAGCGGCGTCGGGGGCCGGGGATCGTCGCGGAGGGCCACGGCGCCGCGGCCGTGGCTCGGAATCGCGGGGCCCCGCCGGGCCGGCTGGTCACCCAGGGCCTCGAGCTTGGCGAAGACGTGGAGCAGGTCGCCCGAGCACGAGGTGCAGTCGTAGCACGCCCCCTCCAGGCGGCAGTCCGGCAGGGTGCGCTCGGCCACGGCCCGACGCCAGTCGCGCTTGAGGAAGTCCTTCTCCACACCGGCGTCGACCGTGTCCCAGGGCAGCGGGGCGTCCGGGTCGCGGGGCGCCAGGTAGGCGTCGCCATCGACCCCGGTGGCCGCCAGGGCCCGTTCCCAGACCGCGAAGTCGAAGGTCTCGCTCCAGGCGTCGAAGCGGGCGCCCAGGCGCCAGGCCGTCTCGACGACCGGGCTCAGGCCCCCGTCGCCCAGGCCCAGCATCCCCTCGAGGTACGAGGTCTCCGGCTCGCGCGTGCTCACCTTGACCTTCATGCGGCGCAGGGGCCGCGAGAGGTAGTTGTTGCGCCGGTTGATCTCGTCGCGCGAGATCTGGCCCGCCCACTGGAAGGGCGTGTGGGACTTGGGCGAGAACGGAGAGAGCGACACGTGCACCTGGCTGCCGCCGCGCGGGGCCTCGGCCACCACCTTGCCCACCAGGGAGAGCAGCTCGTCGAGGTCGTCGTTGGTCTCGGTCGGCAGGCCGATCATGAAGTACAGCTTCACGTGCTTGACACCGCCGGCGAAGGCCTGGCGCGCCGTGGAGACGATGTCGTCCTCGGTGATGTTCTTGTTGATGACGTCGCGCAGGCGCTGGCTGCCCGCCTCCGGGGCGAAGGTGAAGCTGCCCGGGCGCTCCTGGCTGATGACCTCGTAGAGGCCCGCGTCCACCGAGTCGACCCGCAGGCTCGGCAGGGCCACGTTGGTGTGCTGGCCGTCGAGCTTGTCCTTGATGCCGACGACGGTCTCGCCGAGACCCGTGTAGTCGCTGGTCGACAGGCTCAGCAGGCTGACCTCGCTCAGCCCCGCGTCGGCGATGCCCTCGGCGGCGGCCTTGACCAGCTCCGCCGCGTCGCGCTCGCGCACCGGACGGGTGATCATCCCCGCCTGGCAGAAGCGGCAGCCGCGGACGCAGCCCCGCATGACCTCCAGGGCCAGGCGGTCGTGCACCGGTTCCACCGTCGGCACGATCGGACGGGGCGGCGCGAAGGTGTTCAGGTCCTGCAGCACCCGCGCGCGCACCGGCGCGGGCACCGCCGGATGCCAGGCGCCCTCGATGCCGTGCAGGGCCCGGACGATCTCCGCGCGCGAGGCCCCTTCCCGCTTCAGGCGGGTGATGATCGCCACCGCGTCGAGCACCGACTCCTCGCCGTCGCCCAGCAGGACCAGGTCGAGGAAGGGATGCACGACCGTCGGGTTCAGCACGCACGAACCGCCGGCCACGAAGATCGGATCGCCCTCGCCGCGATCGGCCGCCCGCAGGGGCGAGCCGGCGAGGTCGATCATCGTCAGCATGTTGGTGTAGGACAGCTCGTAGCCCAGGCTGAAGCCGACCAGGTCGAACTGCCGCGCCGGGCGCCGCGAGGCCAGGCCGTAGAGGGGCAGCCGCTCGCCGCGCATGGCTGCCTCCATGTCGGGCCAGGGCGCGTAGGCGAAGTCGGCGAAGCCGCCCTCGCGATCGCGGATGAGCTGGTACAGGATCCGCAGCCCCTGGTGGGACATACCCACCTCGTAGGCGTCGGGGAAGGTCAGCAGGATGTTGGCCCCGGCCGGGTCCCAGCCCTCGCCGGTGGTGCCGAACTCGCCGCCGATGTAGCGGGCGGCGTTCTGGACCAGCGGCAGCACGCGCCGGGTCAGGGCCCGGCTCAGCTGCGCCGGGTCGTCATAGAGCGGGTCCGGACGCCAATCCGGAAACGCGTTTCCGGTGGCCTCCGGGCCCTTGTCACGCATGATCACGATGTTCCTCGTCACTTCTCCCCCGCCGTGGCGCGCCCCTCTCAGGCCTCGTCTTCCGGCATGGGTCTGACCGGGATGACCACCCCCGCGGCGTGTTTCTCCAGCAGGTTCTTGTCGGTCTCCTCGGCAAAACTGACCGGGTAGTTTCCCGTGAAGCAGGCCTCGCAGTAGAGGTCCCCCTCGCCCGCGGCCTCGAGCAGCCCGGGCAGCGAGAGATAGGCCAGGGAATCGACCCGGAGATAGGTCGCGATTTCGTCGACGGTGTGGCTCGAGGCGATCAGCTCGTTGCGCACGGGCGTGTCGATCCCGTAGAAGCACGGGTTCGTGACCGGGGGCGACGCGATGCGCAGGTGCACCTCTTTCGCCCCGGCCTGCCGGATGAGCTTGACGAGCTTCCGCATGGTGGTGCCGCGGACGATGCTGTCATCGACCACGACGACCCGCTTGCCGTCGAGCACCTCGGCAACCGGGTTGAACTTGATGCGCACCGACATGTCGCGGACCTTCTGGGCCGGCGAGATGAAGGTGCGACCCACGTAGTGGTTCCGGATGAGCGCCAGCTCGAAGGGCAGCCCCGTGGCCCTGGCGAAGCCGAGGGCCGCGGTGTTCGAGCTGTCGGGCACGGCGCAGACGAGGTCGGCGTCGGCCGGCGCATCCCGGCCGAGGATCTCGCCGCTGCGCCGCCGGGCGCTCTCGACGTTGCGGCCGAAGACGACGCTGTCCGGCCGCGAGAAATAGACGTGTTCGAAGACGCAGCGCTTCTGCGGCGCGGCCACGGGCAGCCGGCGGCTCGAAAGCTCGCCGAGGCCCAGCACGACCATCTCGCCGGGCTCGATGTCGCGCAGGTGCTCGGCGCCGATGAGGTGGAACGCCCCTCGCTCGGACGCGACGACGTGCGTCTTGTCGCTCATCAGCCCGAGGCAGAGCGGCCGGAAGCCGTGGGATCGCGCACGGCGACCAGCTTGTCCCGGGTCAGGAGCACCAGGCTGTAGGCGCCCTTGACGCGGGGCAGCAGGTCGAGCAGCGCGTCCTCGACGTCGTCGTCGGCGTTGCGCGCCAGCATGTGCAGGATCACCTCGGTGTCGCTCGTCGTGGAGAAGATCGACCCCTGCAGCTCCATCTCGCGCCGCAGTTCGTGGGCGTTCACGAGGTTGCCGTTGTGGGCGATGCTCACCATGCCCCGGTGCGAGGCCACCTGCAGGGGCTGCGCGTTGAGGATGTGGCTCGAGCCGCTGGTGCTGTAGCGCACGTGGCCGATGGCGTAGGTGCCGGTCAGGCCGCGGGTGGTCTCCTCGTCGAAGACCTCGGCGACCAGGCCCATGCGCTTGTGGGTCACGAGGCGGTGGCCGTCGGCCACGCTGATGCCCGCGCTCTCCTGGCCCCGGTGCTGCAGGGCGTGCAGGGCCAGGCTGGCCAGCTCGGCCGCCGCCTCGACGCCGGCGATGCCCACGACGCCGCATTCCTCGCGCCAGTGACGTTCTTCCAGGCCCATGGATCCTCCGTTCGGGGCGCGGGCCCCAACTTTCCACGCAGCGCGTCGACGCGGACCACGTGTCTCTGCCAATGAAACCGCGCGCCGGCTCCGTCGCCAGCGCGTCAGCCGCGGGCGGCCAGCCGCCAGCTCTCCATGTGGGGGTTGATGAGCAACCCCTGTTTGCGGTGGCGCGCCACGGCCAATGCGGTGCCCAGTTCGGCCGCCTCTTCCGCGCCGGCGCGCAGCACCAGCCGCCAGAGCACGCCGCTCAGCACGGGGCCGTCCTGGCCGAAGGCGAAGCCCACCACGTCGAAGGGTGTGCAGCCGGCCGGGACCGCGCCGCCCAGCAGGGCCCCGTAGAGACCGGCGGCGTCGGCGGCCAGCGCGTCCAGGTCGGTCCATTCCACCGCGCCGGGCCAGCCGGCCGCCAGCGCCGCGCCGGGCCCGGTGCTGTCCGACCAGTCGTCGGACGACGGACCCCGGAAGATCCCGAAGTGGTGCTTGTTCGGATTGAAGAAGCGCCCGGTGTCCAGCAGCCGCGCGGCATCCCACCCGGCGGGCGCGCCCCAGAAGGTGTGCACCTCGCAGCGGAACAGGTTCTCCAGGCGGTCGCCGCCCTCGAGGCGGTCGCGCATCACCAGCAGCGCCGAGGCGGCGTGCAGGTCGACCCCCTTGTGGGCCGTCAGCAGCGTGGTCTGGGTGCGGCTCGCGACGTCGTTCATGGCGTCCTTTCGGGTCCGCGGGGCCCGCCGGCCCCCGCTCCGCTCCGGTTCGGTCCCATCAGCACATCTCCACCAGGCGGCGCAGCAGGAACGCGCCCGGCCCGGGATCCTCGAGGGTGGCGAAGTCGCCGGCCGCCGCCAGGCGCGCCCGCCCCCACGCGTGGGGCAGGTCCTCGGGGACCTGGCGCAGCTGGGCCGCGCGCTCGGGGTGCGGCATCATGGCCAGCACGTTGCCCCGGCGGTTGGTCAGCCCGGCGGTGTCGAGCAGGGCCCCGTTGGGATTCCCCGCCGCCGCGGTCGTGCGCCCGCCCAGGGGGGCGTAGGTGAGGGCCACGTGCCCCTCGGCGGCCAGCCGCGCGAAGAAGGCCGGATCCTCGTGGGTGAAGCGGCCCTCGGCGTGGGCCATGGGCACCGGGAAGGTGCCGGTCAGCCCCTCGACGAAGGGCGAGCGGCAGCGCGGATCGACCTGCAGGGCCACCCAGCGCGAGTGGTAGCCGGTGCGGCCGTCGGCGCGGTTGCCGGCCAGGGCCACCTCGACGGCGCCGGGCTCGAGGCCGGGAACCAGCCCCGCCTCGACCAGCACCTGGCAGCCGTTGCAGATGCCCAGGATGGGCTTGCCCGCCGCGGCCGCCTCGAGCAGCACCCGCAGCAGCGGGTCCTTGGCCGCCACCGCGCCGGCGCGCACGCGGTCCTGGTACGAGAAGCCGCCGGGCACGAGGAAGCCGTCGAAGGCGGCCAGTTCGTCCGGGCTGCGGGTCCAGCGGAAGATCTCGGCGCGGGCGCCGTGGACCCCGAGCAGCCGGGCCGACTCGTCCTCGCAGTTCAGGCCCGGCAGCTGCAGCACCGCGATGCGCGGGGCCGCGCCGCTGCCGGTCATCACGCGGAACGGTGCGGGGTCCTGTTCGGCGGGAGCGTCGGCGGCGGCGGTCGCGGCGGCGGGTCCGGGCACGGCCGCGGCGCCCTTCTCCCCGGCCAGCAGCCGCGGCAGGGCCGTCTGCCAGCTGTGCGCGGCCGCGGTCATGTCCAGGCGGGCCACCGGGGCGCCGTCGGCGTCGACGACCGCGATCTCCGGCTGCGCGACCACCTCGCCCAGGGGCCACCAGTCGGCGCCGAGCCGATCGAGGATCGCCGCGGCGGCGTCCGCGTCGTCCGGTCGCACCGTCACGACGAAGCCGCCGTTCTCGTTGAAGAGGAACTCGCGCCGGCTGAGCGCCCCGGTCGGGCAGGCGCACCGCGGCGCCGGCCAGACGCCCCGCCTCCAGGCCCATGGCCATCTCGGCCAGGCACAGGGCCAGGCCCCCGTCGCCGATGTCGTGGGCCGCGGTGACCAGGCCCGCCGCCACCATCTCGATGACGGCCCGGATCTCGGCCCGCGCCGCGTCGAAGTCGAGCGGCGGCACCGCCGGCCGGCCCGCCGCGAAGCCGGCGGACGCGTAGAGCGAGCCCCCCGTCTCGGCACCGCGGCGTCCGATCAGCAGCAGGCGGTCGCCCGGCGTCTTGAAGCGCTGGCTGCGGCAGCGGGTGTAGTCGTCGACGATGGCCACGCAGCCCACGATGGGCGACGGAGCCACGCTGCGGCCGGTGCTGCTCTGGTTGTAGAAGCTCACGTTGCCCGAGATCACCGGCAGCGGCGCCCCCGGCTCGGCGTAGCAGCCCACGCCCCGGCAGGCGTCGCCGACGCCGCGCACGGCCTCGGTGAACTCCCAGAAGCTCTCGGGCACCTCGGGATTGCCGAAGTTGAGGCAGTCGGTGATCGCGGCCGGCCGGCCGCCCACGCAGGCCACGTTGCGGCAGGCCTCGAGCACCGCGCTCGCGCCGGCGGTCCAGGGGTCGGCCAGGCCGAGCAGCGGATTGCCGTCGGCGGTCATGGCCACGGCCCGGCGGCTGCCGGGCACCGGCGCCACCACGCCCGCGTCGGCCTCGCCCGGCCGGATGATCGTGTTCGCCTGCACCTCCGGATCGTAGTGCCGGAAGATCGCCTCGCGGCTGGCCACGTTGGGGTGCGCCATGAGCTGCAGCCACTCGTCGCCGATGGCCGCCTCCGGACCCTCCGGCAGGCGCGCGTCGGCCGGCACCTCGGGCCGCTCGGGCGCGCGCGCCCGGCGGTCGTAGCGGATGCCCTCGGTGATGGTGGCGATGGGCGCGTCGGCCAGGATGCGGTCGCCCCAGCGCAGCACGTACTGCCGCTCGGTCGTGACCTTGCCGATGCGGGTGGCGCAGGCGCCGGCGTAGAGCTTCGGCAGGGCGAAGTCCTCGTTGTAGATCTTCAGGACCTTGGCGGTCAGGCGCGCGGGCACGGCCAATCCGTAGCGCTCCTGCGTCTCGGAGCAGGCGCACACCCGGGCCGGCAGGTCGGCGATCTGGTGCACCTTCTGCACGTCGACGTCGCAGCCGAAGCCGCCCGCGTCGGCCAGTTCGCTGGTGACGCACGACACGCCGCCGGCGCCGAGGTCCTTGAAGCCGATGGTCACGCCCTCGGCCCGGGCCATCTCGAGCACGGCCCTGTTGGCCACGGTGAGGATGCGCTTGAGGAACGGGTCGGGCGTCTGCACCGAGCCCTTGTTCTCCATGGCCTGCTCGGCGTCGAGCGTGGCCGAGGCGAACGCCGCCCCGCCCATGCCCGACCAGTCGGTGGGCTTGCCCACGAGGATCAGGTCGTAGGGTTCGTCCTTGGCACAGGAAGGCACCGCGCTGTGGGTGATGTGCTCGTGCTCGACCAGGCCCACGGCCACCACGTTCACCAGGCAGTTCTCGTTGAAGCTCGGGTGGAAGTAGACGTCGCCCCCGAGGTTGGGCACGCCGATGGCGTTGCCGTACTGCCAGATGCCGTCGACCACCTGGCGCGCGATGTCCACGCGGTGCCCGGCCTCGTGGTCGTCCGGGCCTTCGGGCGCGGGCCAGCCGAAGCGCAGCGGGTCCAGGGTGGCGATGACCTGCCCGCCCATGCAGTACACGTCGCGCACGATGCCGCCGATGCCCGTCGCCGCGCCCTCGACGGGCATGACCTGGCTGGGGTGGTTGTGGCTCTCGTGGGCGAAGATGATGCCGTAGTTCCTGCCGTCGATCTCGCCGAAGTCGACCACGCCGGCGTCCTCGACCGGCCCGACGACGACGTTGGCGCCGGTGGTGGGCAGGTTCGCCTTCAGATGCGGGCGGCTGCTCTTGTAGGAGCAGTGCTCGCTCCACATGGTGTCGAAGAGGGTCATCTCGGTCAGGGTGGGATCGCGGCCGAGCAACTCGGCCACCTTGCGCGCTTCGCCCGGGGCCAGGGTCAGACCGTGCTCGCGCAGGTACGCGGCCAGCCCCGCGTCGTCATGATCGCCGACGGCGATCGGGGCGAAGCTTTCGTCTCTGGAATCCACACCGTCTCCTTGGATGGGAGCCTCCGCCTACCAGCTCTTCAGGGCCAGCGTGCGCTCGAAAATGTGCGGGATGTTCCGCAACTGGTGCCGCAGGTCGAAGCAGCGGTCGAGGGTCTCGGCATCGAGCACCGCGGTGATCTCCCCGTCCTGCCCCAGCGACTCGCGCAGGGCCACGCCCTCGTCCCACACGCGCATGGCGCACTTCTGCACGCGGGCGTAGGCGTCCTCGCGCGACATGCCGGCCTCGGTCAGGGCCAGCAGCACCGGCTGGCTGAAGTACATGCCGCGCACCTTCTCCATGTTGGCGATCATGTTCTCCGGGTAGACCACGAGTCCGGCGACGAGCCACTCCATCTTCTTCAGCATGTGGTGCAGCGTGTGGCACGCGTCCGGGAAGATGATCCGCTCGACGGACGAATGGCTGATGTCGCGCTCGTGCCACAGGGCCACGTTCTCCAGGGCCGTGTGGGCGTAGCCGCGCAGCAGGCGGGCCATGCCCGTCAGCTTCTCCGAGACGATGGGGTTCTTCTTGTGGGGCATGGCGCTGCTGCCCTTCTGACCCTTGCCGAAGCTCTCCTCCACCTCGTGCACGTCGGTGCGCTGGAGGTTGCGGATCTCGACGGCCATCTGCTCGATGGTCGCGCCGAGGGTCGCGACCGCCTGCAGCCAGTTGGCGTGGCGGTCGCGCTGCACGATCTGCGTCGAGGCCGGATCGACCTGCAGTCCCAGCCGCTGCATGGTCTCGATCTCGACCTCGGGATCGAGATGGGCGATGGTGCCGACGGCGCCCGAGATCTGGCCGTAGCCGATCTCCTCCTGGGCGGCGTCGAGCCGGCGCAGCCCCCGCTCCAGGGCGCTCCAGTAGACCATGAGCTTCAGGCCGAAGGTGGTGGGCTCGGCGTGGATGCCGTGGCTGCGCCCGATCATGACCGTGTCCCGGTGCGCGACCGCCTTCCGCTCGACCGCATCGAGCAGGCTCACGAGCGACGCACGCAGCACCTCGCCCGCCTGCTGGATCTGCAGGGCCAGGGCCGTGTCCAGCAGGTCGCTGCTGGTCATGCCCTGGTGGACGAAGCGGCTGCTCGGCCCGATGTGCTCGGCCATGTTGGTCAGGAAGGCGATGACGTCGTGCTGCACCGTGGCCTCGATCTCGAGCACGCGTGCGGTCTCGAAGGCGCCCCGGGCCCGGATCTCGCGGGCCGCCTCGACCGGGATCTCGCCCCGGTCGGCGCGCACCTCGCACACCACGGTCTCCACTTCCTGCCAGATGCGGAAGCGGTTCTCGTCCGACCAGATGGCCGTCATCTCGGGGCTGGCGTAACGGGGAATCATCGACGAAGCCCTGCCTTTCCGGTAGGGTTGACGGATCCGGCCGGAGAGGCCGGGGAGGCGGGGAAAGACCCCCACGACGGGAATTCCCGGGGGAATTCCGGCGGGTCCGACGCCGTCTCGCACCGTGTAAAGCGGAAAGCTAACGCCTGACCGCCGGAGCGGTCAAGGAGCGTTCGGCCCGAATGCCGTCGAACGCGTCTTTTCAGCCGGAGCGGGGGTGCCACGCGGGACGTCCGGCCCTACCTTGGACCGGATTCCGCGGCCGACCGTCGCCACCCCAACCGCCGGAGACCCCATTGAGCACCGCCCAGCAGGACCTGACCACGGCCCCCATCCCCGTGCTGATCCGGCGCCTGGCCATCCCGGCCTCGATCGCGTTCCTCTTCAACACCATGTACAACGTGGTCGACACCTTCTGGGCCGGGAGGCTCTCCACAACGGCGCTCGCGGCGCTCTCCCTCTCGTTCCCGGTGTTCTTCGTGCTGCTGGCCATGGGCTCGGGCTTCTCGACCGGAGTGACGGCCCTGGTCGGCAACGCCCTGGGCGCCGACCGCCGCCGCGACGCCGCCCGCATCGCGAGCCAGGGCCTGCTGACGAGCACCGGCGTGGCGGTGGTGGTCATGACGGCGGGCTTCCTCGCCGTCGAGCCGCTCTTCCGGCTGCTCGGCGCCGACGGCGAATACCTCGCCATCTGCCTCGCCTACATGCAGACGATCCTGCTGGGCGCCTTCCTCCCCCTGACCTCGTTCATGCTCAACGGCATCCTCAACGCCCAGGGCGACATGGTCACCTACCGCAACTTCCTGATCGGCGCGACGGTGCTCAACCTCGTCCTGGACCCCTGGTTCATGTTCGGCGGCCTGGGCCTGCCGGCCATGGGGATCCGCGGCGTGGCGGTGGCCACCCTCGTGGCCCAGGCGGGCGGCATCGTCTACGTGGGTCGCCGGGCGTGGGCGACGGGCCTGCTGCACCGCAGCGAGGGCGCCATGTGGCGGCCCCACTGGCCCACCCTCAGGGACATCTTCACCCAGGGCGTGCCGGCCAGCCTGAACATGATGACCGTCGCCCTCGGCATCTTCATCATCACCTGGTTCCTGAGCCGCTTCAGCGAGAACGCCGTCGCGGCCTACGGCGTGGCCACGCGCATCGAACAGCTCGTGCTGCTGCCCACCGTCGGCCTGAACGTGGCCACCATGTCGATCGTGGCCCAGAACAGCGGCGCCGGACGCTTCGGCCGCGTGCGCAGCACCGTGCGCACCGCCCTCGGCTACGGCGCGGTGGTCATGGTCTTCGGTTCGGCGCTGGTGTACTTCGGCAGCGACGCCCTGATGGGCCTGTTCACCGACGATCCGGAGGTGATCGCCACCGGCGGGCACTACCTGCGCATCGCCGCCTTCGTGGAGTACGCCTACGTGCTGCTCTTCGTGAACACCTCGGCCCTGCAGGGCCTGAAGATGCCCGCCTTCGCCCTCTGGATCGGCCTGTTCCGCCAGATCGCCGCGCCTCCCCTCATCTTCTGGCTGCTGGCCCACGTGCTCGGCTGGGGCCTGGACGGCATCTGGTGGGGCGTCTTCGGCACCACGTGGTCGGCCGCGATCATCGCCGTCTGGTACGCCCGCCGCCAGACCGACCGCCTGGCCGCCCGTGAAGCCGAACTCGATGCCGTGCTGCGCGACCCGGCGGCGGCGGCCGAGTGACGCCGGCCCGCGCCGGTTTCGGACCCCGACGTTTTTTGCGCTCCCTCCCGGGCGCCGCACCGCTTATCTTGCGGCCGTCCCCCTGACCTGGCCCCGCGCCCGGACGTTCCGATGACCGTTGTGCCGACACCCGCCGTGCGCGAGAAGCTCGACCGCTTCGGGCTGCTCAACCTGCTCGTGGTGTACTTCGTCTGGGGCAGCACCTACCTGGCGATCCGCGTGGCCGTGCGCGAGGGCGCCGGCTTCCCCCCGTTCACCATGGCGCTCATGCGGGTGGCCGCCGCCTCGGCCATCCTCCTGACCTGGGCCCGACTCCGGCGCGAGCGCCTGCGCCTCACCCGGTCCGAGTTCCTGCTGCTGCTGGGCAGCGGGATCCTGCTCTGGGTCGGCGGCAACGGCCTGGTGACCTGGGCCGAGATGCGGGCCGAGTCCGGCCTGGCGGCGCTGCTGGTGGCGGCCATGCCCATCTACGCCGAGGTCATCACCTCGGTGGCCGACCGGCGCCTGCCCACCTGGCGGATGACCGGTTCGATCCTGCTGGGCTTCGCCGGCGTGGGCGTGCTGTCCTGGCCGACCCTGCAGCACGGCAACGTCGACGACGTGCTCGCCGTGGTGGCGCTGCTGCTGGCCCCGCTGTTCTGGTCCCTCGGCTCGATCTGGTTCCAGCGGCGCAAGCCCGACCTCTCGATCATGGCCATCTCGGGCTACCAGCAGCTGCTCGGCGGGCTCGGCTTCCTGGTCGTGGTGCTCGCCCGGCGCGAGCCGCTGCCCCATCCGACCGGAGACGCCTGGCTGGCCTGGACCTACCTCGTGCTGCTGGGCTCGGTCGTCGCCTTCACCGCCTACATGGTGACCCTGCGCCGCCTGCCCTACGGCGTCGTGATGACGTACGCCTACGTGAATCCGGTCATCGCCGTCTTCCTCGGCTGGCTCATCCTGGGCGAGGCGGTCACCACGCCGACCCTCGCCGGGGCGGCCCTGGTCGTCGCCGGCGTGGCCGGCATCTTCAACAACCGGGCCTGACGGGCGCGAAAACGATCCTCAGAATCTTTTTCGAAAATACGTTTTCTTGATTTCGCAACTCCTTGTGATACCGTGGTCTTCGAGGGGAAGAGACCCGGAAATCAGAGGAGACGACCATGCGATTGCGCATCCCCGCGGTCCTCGGCACGGCGGTCCTGCTCGCCGGCGTCGGGGGCGCCGGCGCCGGCCAGATTCCCGTGAGCGACGAGGCGCACGGCACCCGCAGCTACGACGACTACGAGAAGCCGGCCGTGTGCGCCAGCTGCCACGTGGACATCTCGCGCCAGTGGGAGCAGGCCATGATGAGCCGGAGCTACACCCACCACTGGGACGAGATCGAGTACTTCGAGCTGGCCGTCCCCCACGCCGAGGTGGACGCGAAGGTGGCCGGGGTGAAGGACGGCTGCAACGGCTGCCACGCTCCCACCAGCTTCCTCGCCGGCGACACGCCGCCCCCGCGGCCCGAAGCGAACAGCCGAGCCAACGAGGGCGTCCACTGCGACCACTGCCACACCGTCACCGGCTTCGACGGCGAGGTGCCTCACAACTTCAACTGGATCAGCGAACCCGGCCGCCTCAAGCAGGGGCCCAAGCCCGGCGTCGTCTCGCCCCACCACGACACGGTGGAGAACGACTTCCTCAAGTCGGCCGACTTCTGCGGCACCTGCCACAACGAGATGAGCCCCTACGGCGTCTGGGTGAAGTCGACCCACCTCGAGTGGCGCGACGGCCCGTACGCCGCGCAGGGCGTGCCCTGCCAGGACTGCCACATGCCCAAGGCCCCGGGCCGCTCGGCCAAGATGGCCGGCGACGGCATGGTCGCGCAGCACCTGTTCCACGGCGCCCACAACGAGGGCAAGCTGAACGGCGCCATCGAGGTGCTCATGCACGCCGAGGAGCGGGAGGTCCCCTGGGACGGCACCGTCGTCCTGAGCGTGCAGCTCTTCAACGGCAAGTGCGGCCACAAGGTGCCCTCGGGCTCGGTCGAGGACCGCATCATGTGGCTCGACGTGACCGCCACCGACGCCGACGGGAAGACCTTCCACCTGCCCGTCGATGCCAAGGGCTTCGACGGCGAGGAATTCACCATCGCCGCCGACGTGCTCGCCTACCAGGACATGGGGATCGCCCGGGGCGAGCCCGACTTCCCCGGCGTGCAGCGCGACGGCGTGCCGGTGGGCGACCGCATCTTCCGCATGCCCTACTTCGATCCCCAGGGCCGCATGACCATCCAGCAGTGGAACACCGCCTCGCTGGGCGTCGACTACCGCATCGGTCCCCGCGAGACGAAGATCGAGACCTACACCTGGGACCTGCCGGACGACGTCGCGCCCGGACCGGTGACCTTCACCGCCGTGCTGAACTACCAGCTGCTGGTCACGCCCGTCGGCGAGTTCCTGGGCGTGCCCGCCGAGGAATACGCCACCCACGTCATCAACACCGCCTCGACCTCGGTCGAGGTCTACGAATAGAGGAGTCCGCCATGCGCACCTTCAGGACCATGCTCGCCGCGGCGCTGCTGCTCGCCCTCGCGGCCGCGCTGCTGCCCGGCGACGCGCAGGCCATCCCGGCCTTCGCCCGCACCCACAAGCTGAGCTGCACCACCTGCCACGCCCCGTTCCCCCGCCTCAAGGAATTCGGCAACGAGTTCGCGGCGAACGGCTTCACGATCCCCGAGCAGGAGAAGGACCGCGACTTCATCTCCGCCGGCGACGACCTGCTGAAGCTGAACCGCACCTTCCCCCTGGCCGTGCGCTTCGACGCCTTCGCCGTCTACGAGAGCGACGCCGCCATCGACAACGACCTGCAGATCCCCTACGGCCTGAAGCTGCTGTCCGGGGGCAACGTCGCCAGCAACGTGGGCTACTACTTCTACTTCTACATGAACGAGCGCGGCGAGGTGGCGGGGATCGAGGACGCCTACATCCATTTCAACAACGTCGGCGGCCGTCCCTTCGACATCATGGTCGGGCAGTTCCAGACCTCCGACCCGCTGATGAAGCGCGAGTTGCGGCTCACCTACGAGGACTACCTGGCCTACAAGACGAAGATCGGCGATTCGCGCACGACGCTGACCTACGACCGCGGCCTGATGATGACCTACGACATCGAGTCCACCGGCACCGGCCTGGTGGGCATGGTCGTCAACGGCAACGGCAAGCCCGAGGCCGGCGACGACCACAGGTTCGACGACGACGGCTACAAGAACTACGGCCTGCGCCTCACCCAGGCGCTCGGCGAGTTCCTCTCGGTCGGCTACTTCGGCTACACGGGCCGCGAGGAGACCGCCCCCATCGGCTCGGACCCCACCTTCACCAACAAGCTCAGCTGGCACGGTCCGGACCTCACCCTGGGCAACGGCATGTTCGACCTCACCGCCCAGTACCTGATCCGCCGGGACACCAACCCGACCTTCGTCGCCGACGCCGTCGAGGTGGAGACCACGGGGATCGTGGCCGAGCTGGTCTTCGCCCCCCGGCGCGACCGCTCGCGCAAGTACTTCACCCTGCTCTACAACCGCGTCGACAGCGACTGGGACGCCTACGACTACGAGACCTGGACCGTGAGCGGGACCCACCTCCTCGCCCGCAACCTGCGCGGCACGGTCGAGTACACCCGTGACGTGGAGCACGAGACCGACCGCGTGGCCGTGGGCATCGTCACGGCCTACTGAGCCGCATTCGGCCCCCCGCACGGAACAGCCCCGCCGGTTCGCCGGCGGGGCTGCTTCGTTCCGGTTCGGTGGGGCGCGCGTGTCAGCGGCTGCGGGGGACCACCAGGGCGCCCGACTTGGGGTCGCGGCGCGGCCGGTCGGGCCAGGTCACCGTCAGCAGGGAGCCCGGCGCCGGCCCGCGGCCGCCGCGATCGTCCTCCAGCAGCACCAGGCCCCGCTCGGCGCAGCCGTAGCGCCCGCGCCGCCACGAAGGCAGGTCGAAGGGCTCGGACATCACCCGCACCCGGTCCGGCCCGCCGTCGGCGCCCGCCACCCGCACCGGCGGATCGTCCCCGCGCACCAGCAGCAGGAACGCGAGGCTGGCCCGGTCCTTGGGCAGCCGCACGCGGTTGCCCAGGTCGACCAGCCAGCCCGGCGCCCCGTCCGGGGCGAAGTTGAAGTGGCACCACGAGCGGTTGCGCTGACCCGGCATGGGGCACTCCCCCGCGTGCGGGCACGGCGCCGCGATGCGCCAGCCGCGGGCCAGGGCGGCCTCGCGCAGGCGCACCAGGTTGCGCGCCGCGCTGCGCGTGCCGGGCTCGATCACCAGCACCGCCCCCGCCTCGGCGACCTGGTCGTCCCAGCGGCCGACGAGGCGGTCGTGGGGCGTCTCGGCTTCCGGGTCGGCCGTGCGCCCGCGCCTCGGCTCCTGCCAGTCCAGTTCGTTCAGCAGGTTCGCCGCCACCAGCAGGTCCGCGCGCGGCGTGCGCCCGCTGCCGGCCGCCTTGCGCTCGGTCTGCACGGTCCAGGCCGCGTCCGGGGCCAGGGCGGCAAAGAGGCTGCGGCCGTGGCGCAGCGCCGTCTCGGAACGGTCGATGGCCAGGTACTCGAGTTCGCGGGTGCGCAGTTCGGGCCGCGCCAGCCCCAGGGCCAGCCCGAAGGTCAACGGGCCCGCACCCAGGTCGACGATGCGCGATCCGGGCCGCACGTCCAGCCCCAGGCCGGCCAGCAGCCGTCCCTGCCGGTAGAGATTCCAGGGCAGGAAGTAGTGCAGGTAGGCCGCCAGCAGCGGCGCGCGGCTCATGTAGTCGCGGGGCAACTGCTCGCGGTCGACGGTCAGGTAGCCCGAGAGGGTGCGGATGCCCGCCGGCAGCGCGTCGCGGTGCTTCGCCTTGAGGGGCAGCACCGTCTCGAGGGCCGCGGGCAGGGCGTCGAGGCCCGCGCAGAGGGCCGCCGGCGGCGGCGGAAACAGGCCCGGCGCCATCACGGGGCCAGGTGGACGTGGTCGACCAGGTGGTTGCGGACGTAGTCCGCCACCGCGTCCTCCAGGCGGGTGAAGGGACGCGTGTAGCCGGCGGCCCGCGCCTTCGCCATGGCGGCGCAGGTGTGGTACTGGTACTTGCCCTTCAGGTGCACCGGCATGTCGACGTAATCGATGGCCGGCGCCCGGTCCAGCGCCGCGAAGATGGCGGTGATGAGCCGGTTCCAGTCGTTGGCCTCGCCCGTGCCCACGTTGAAGATGCCGTTCACCTCAGGATGGTCGGCGAACCACACGGTCATGTCGACGGCGTCCTTCACGTAGACGAAGTCGCGCTGCTGGCCCCCGTCCGGGTACTCCGGCCGGTCGGACTTGAAGAGCCGCACCCGGCCCGTGTCGCGGATCTGCTCGAAGCCCTTGCACACCATGGAGCGCATGTCGCCCTTGTGCCACTCGTTGGGGCCGTAGACGTTGAAGTACTTGAGGCAGACGATGCGTTCGAGCAAACCCTCCGCGCGCGCCCACAAGTCGAAGTTCTGCTTCGACTTGGCGTACTCGTTGAGCGGCTTCAGGGCGTGGATCGCGGCCTCGTCGTCGTCGTAGCCCATCTCGCCGTCGCCGTAGGTCGCGGCGCTGCTCGCGTTGATGAAGCGCGCGCCGGCAGCGAGGGCCAGCAGGCACAGGTCGCGGGTGTAGAAGGTGTTGTTCTCCTCGAGGTAGGCCACGTCGGTCTCGGTGGTGCTGCTGCACGCGCCCATGTGGTAGACCGTCTCGAGGCCCGCGGCGTTGTCCCGGTCGCGCAACCATTCCAGGAAGGCGTCCTTGGCCAGATAGCGTTCGTAGTGCAGGGGGGACAGGTTGGCGCAGCCGGAGTCGTCCGCATGCACGTCCACGACGACCAGGTCGCGGCGGCCGAGGCGGTTCAGGTGCCAGACGATGTTGCTGCCGATGAAGCCGGCGGCGCCCGTGACGGCGATCATGTCGGGTCCTTTCCGGGGCGCGGCGGCCCCGCCCACCACGTTAGGCCTAGAAGAAGCGCTTCACCAGCCCGAGGGCCCCCTGCTTCCAGGGCACGCGGTGCGACACGCCCGAGGCGTTCTCGAACTCGTCGAGGTGCGCGAGGTACCACTCGAAGTTGCGGATCAGGGCGTCCTTGTTGGAGTACCGCGGCGCGTAGCCCAGCACCCGCTGCGCCTTCTCGATGGAGACGAAGCTGTCGGTGGCCGCCGTCTCGTACACCCACTTGTACAGCGGCGAGAGGCCCAACCTGTCCAGGATGCGCAGGCCCCAGATGACCGGCGCCGCGGGAAAGCCGCGCACCCTGCCGCCCTTGCCCGCGTGATCGAGCACGGCCTGCCAGTCCTCCTTCATGGTCGTGTACTCGCCCGCCCCGATGTTGAAGGTGTCGTTCACCACGTCGTCGGGCAGGGTGCTGCACAGCCAGATGGCCTGGCAGAGGTCGGCGATGTCCAGCAGCTGGTAGCGGTTGTTGCCGCTGCCGATCATCGGGAAGCCGCGGCCGTCCTTCGCCCAGTCGTAGAGCAGGGCGAAGACTCCGAGGCGCTCGGGCCCGATGAAGCTCTTGGGCCGGATGACCGGCACGATCATGCCCTGGGCCCGGTACTCCTCGCAGACGCCCTCGGCCTCGACCTTGGCCACGCCGTAGGGGCCGACGCCGTCGAGCCGGTCGTCCTCGAGCAGCGGGTGGTGGTCCGGGATGCCGTAGACCGCGGTCGAGGAGATGTGCACGAAACGCCGGATACCCGCCTGCCTGGCGTGTTCGAGCAGGTTGCGCGTGCCGTCGATGCCCGTGGTCATGATGTCGTCGTGCGGGTAGAGCGGCAGGGCCATGGCCGTGTGGATGACCAGGTCGACGCCCTCCATGCAGCGCGCCACCACCGCGGGATCGCGGATGTCGCCCACCACGGCCTCGATGCGGTCGCGGCAGTCCGGGTACGTGAACTCGGCCAGGTCGAGGGAGCGCACGGCGACCCCGCGGTCGAGCAGGTCCCGGATGAGGTTGATGCCGTTGAAACCCGAGCCGCCGGTGACCAGCACCTTGCGCCAGCGCGGGGCCTCGCCCTCCGCCTTGATGATCATCGTCTCTCCCGTCCCGCCCGCGCGGGGGCTCGACCGGCCCGGCGCCAGTCACTCCTCTGCCAGGACGATCTCCCCGTCGAAGATGCGTCCGTCCCGCTCGGCCTTGAAGCGCATGCGGTCGCCCACGCGGGCGTTGTAGTAGAACCGATAGATGGCATCCGACTGGTCCAGACGCAAACCCTCGATCTCCCGGATGATGTCGCCCTGCCGCAGGCCGGCCCGCCAGGCGGCCGAGTCGGCCTCGACCTCCTCGACGTAGGCGCCCACCGGATCGGTCAGGCGGAGACTCATCACGTCCACGGCGTCCAGGGCCCGCAGGCTCAGGCCGACCCGGGCCTCGCGGTAGTGGCCGTAGGTGAGGATCTCGTCGATCACGGCCGCGACCCGCGACGCCGGCACCGCGAAGCCGAGCCCCACGCTGCCGCCGCCGTCGTCCGAGAAGATGAAGGTGTTGATGCCGACGACCTCGCCCCGCGTGTTCACCAGCGGGCCGCCGCTGTTGCCCGGATTGATGGCCGCGTCGGTCTGGATCATGCCCAGGTAGGGCACCTCGTGGCGCTGGCTCTTGATGTCGCGGTTGGTGGCGCTGATGACGCCGACGGTGACGGTGGGCTGGGTGTCGGCCAGCAGGTACCCGTAGGGCGAGCCGATGGCGATGGCCCACTCGCCGATCTGCAGCGAGTCGGAGTGGGCCAGGCTGGCCACCGGCAGGTTCTCGGCCTGGATGCGCAGCACCGCCAGGTCGTAGCGTTCGACCCGGTCGAGCACCACCGCCTGGTGCCGGCGCCCGTCCGAGAGCGTCACCAGCACCTGGATGGCGTTCTCGACCACGTGGTTGTTGGTCACGACGAGGCCGTCGGCCGAGACGATGACCCCCGAGCCCAGGTTCTGCACGTAGCGGAACTGGTCGCGGCGCGGCACCAGGCCGAAGCGCTCGAGCATCTCCATCTGGGGCGTGCGGTAGGTCTGCTGCTGCACCACGTTCACCGCGACCACGGCCGGGGCCACGGCGCGCGTCGCCCGCACGATGGCGTTGGAGCGCTCGGCGCCCAGGTCGACCTCGCCGGGGCCCGGCGCCGGCAGCACCGAACCGGCCGGCACCGTCGTGGCGCCGTGGCCCTGGTGGCGCGGCGTCGCGCCCCGGGTGACCAGCAGCACCGCGCCGAGGGCCGCCCCCATGGCCAGCCCCAGCGCGACCCCGACCCATGTGCGGCCGGTGAGCACTACCTGCCGCCCTGCAGCTTGTCCCAGTCGGCGAGGAATGCCGCCAGCCCCTTGTCCGTCAGGGGATGGGCCGCGAGCTTGGGAATGACCGACGGCGGGATCGTGGCGATGTGGGCCCCGAGCAGGGCCGAGTCGACCACGTGCAGCGGGTGCCGGATCGAGGCCACGATGATCTCGGTCTCGTAGTCGTAGTTGTCGTAGATGTCGACGATGTCCGAGATGAGCTGCATGCCGTCCTCGGAGACGTCGTCCAGGCGGCCCACGAAGGGCGACACGTAGGCCGCGCCGGCCTTCGCCACCAGCAGGGCCTGGCTGGCCGAGAAGACGAGGGTGCAGTTGACGGGGATGCCGTCGGCGGCCAGGGCGGCGGTGGCCTTCAGGCCGTCGATGGTGGTGGGGACCTTCACGACCATGTGGTCGTCCAGCTTGGCCAGGCGGCGGCCCTCCTCGATCATGCCCGCGGCGTCGACGGCCGTCACTTCGCCGCTGACCGGCCCCTGCACGACCCGGCAGATCTCCTTCAGCAGCCCGTCGGTGTCGGTGTTGCCCTCCTTCGCCATCAGGCTCGGATTGGTCGTGACCCCGTCGCACATGCCCAGGGCCTTGATCTCCTTGATCGCGTCGAGGTCGGCGGTGTCGATGAAGAACTTCATGGCTCACTCCTTGGCCCGTCGGGGCCGGCGTCGGGTTCGGGTTCGGCAGGAAGCGTGTCGGTTTGGCCGGAGTTCCGGAATTCCTCGTCCCGCGGGGCGTCCGGATCGCGCCACGCCGGATCGAGCGTGTGCTCGGGATAGGTGACCGCCTCGAGGAAGAGGCCGCAGGCCGGCGCCATGCGCCCCACGGCGGCGCGGTTGCGGGCGGCGAGGGCCCGCGGCACGTCGCCCGGCCGCCGTTCGCCGCGGCCGATCTCCACCAGCGTGCCCACCATGTTGCGCACCATGTGGTGCAGGAACCGGTTCGCCTCGACGTGAAAGATAGCGCAGGTGTCGGACCATTCAAAGGCGCAAACGGCCACGTCGCAGACGTTCCCGTCCTGCTTCAGCGACGTCGCCTTGCAGAAGCTGGTGAAGTCGTGGCGGCCGCGGAAGTCGGCCGCGCCGGCATCCATGGCCGCCCGGTCCAGGGGGCGGTACACGTACCAGGCGTGGGGATCGAAGATGTCGCGCCGCGTGAGGATGCGGTAGCTGTAGCGGCGCGCCACGGCCTTGAAGCGCGCGTGGAAGTGGGGCGAGACCTCGCGCACGGCCCGCACCTCGAGGTCCCGGTCGCAGAGCCGCGGCAGGGCGCGCGCGACGCGTTCGGCCTCGTCCCGGTCGCGCACGGTCACGTGGGCGACCTGGCCGCGGGCGTGCACGCCGGCGTCGGTGCGCCCCGCCCCCACCGGCACCTCGGGCCGGCCCAGCAACCGCTCCAGATGGTCGCGCAGCTCCCCCTGCACCGTGCGCGCCGCCGGCTGGATCTGCCAACCGCGGAAGCGGTCGCCCACGTAGGCCAGGTCGAGCCGCAGCCGGATCCCGGCGTCGCCGCTCACCACAGGCTCCAGACCAGCAGCACCGTCCAGGCCGCCAGCACGTCGCCTTCGGTCCACGGCAGGGCGCCGGCCGACACCGTCGCCGGCCGCCGCTGCCGCAGG